>NZ_BCWL01000062.1 GCF_001592185.1 Bergeriella denitrificans NBRC 102155 | reverse complement strand
GATTTGCCAAAAGGCCGTCTGAAAACGATGAACCGTTTTTCAGACGGCCTTTTTGCTGAATTTCCCAGCAAAATCAGGTATAATTATGTGTTATTTTCCGCTTTGTCTGTTTACCAAGACACAGGCCGGTTTTTCAGACGGCCTGATTCGGAATTTCCCTTTAGTTTCAAAAGAAAAGACATTATGACCGACCAAAAACGCGAAGAATACGGTGCCGACAGTATCCAAGTGCTCGAAGGCTTGGAGGCGGTGCGCAAACGCCCGGGTATGTATATCGGCGACACGCAGGACGGCAGCGGCCTGCACCACATGGTGTTCGAAGTATTGGACAATGCCATTGATGAGGCTTTGGCCGGTCATTGCGACAAAATCCGCGTGATTATCCATGCGGACAATTCCGTGAGCGTATCCGACAACGGCCGCGGCATGCCGACGGGCATCCACCCGAAAGAGGGTATTTCCGCCGCCGAGGTCATCATGACCATCCTGCACGCGGGCGGCAAGTTCGACAATAACAGCTATAAAATTTCCGGCGGCCTGCACGGAGTGGGCGTTTCCGTGGTGAATGCGCTGTCCGACTGGGTTACGCTCACCATTTATCGCGACGGCAAAGAGCATTTCGTACGCTTCATCAACGGCGCATCGGAAAAACCGCTGGCCGTGGTCGGCGATACCGACAAAAAAGGTACGACCGTGCGCTTCCGTGCCAGCGAGGCGACATTCGGCACGGTGGAATACAGCTTCGATATTCTGGCCAAGCGTATCCGCGAATTGTCTTTCTTAAACAACGGCGTGGATATCGAGCTGACCGACGAGCGCGACGGCAAACACGAGAGCTTCGCACTGTCGGGCGGCGTGGCCGGTTTCGTCCAATACATGAACCGCAAAAAAACGCCGCTGCACGAGAAAATCTTCTATGCCAGCGGCGAAAAAGACGGCATGGGCGTGGAAGTGGCCATGCAGTGGAACGACAGCTATCAGGAGTCGGTGCAATGCTTCACCAACAATATCCCGCAGCGCGACGGCGGTACGCACCTGACCGCGTTGCGCCAAGTGATGACGCGCACCATCAACAGCTATATCGAAGCCAACGAAGTGGCGAAAAAAGCCAAAGTCGACACCAGCGGCGACGATATGCGTGAGGGCTTGACCTGCGTGTTGTCGGTGAAGCTGCCCGATCCGAAATTCTCTTCGCAAACCAAAGACAAATTGGTTTCCAGCGAAATCGGCCCGGTGGTGAACGAAATCATCAGCCAGGCGTTGACCGAGTTTTTGGAAGAAAATCCGACCGAAGCCAAAATCATCACCGGCAAAATCGTTGAAGCCGCCCGTGCGCGCGAAGCGGCGCGCAAAGCCCGCGAAATCACGCGCCGCAAGGGTGTGATGGACGGTTTGGGTCTGCCGGGCAAGCTGGCGGATTGTCAGGAAAAAGATCCCGCGCTGTCGGAACTGTATCTGGTCGAGGGCGATTCCGCCGGCGGTTCCGCCAAGCAGGGGCGCGACCGCAAATTCCAAGCGATTCTGCCGCTTAAAGGTAAAATTTTGAACGTGGAAAAAGCGCGTTTCGAAAAAATGCTTGCCAGCCAAGAGGTTGCCACGCTGATTACCGCTTTGGGTGCGGGTATCGGCAAGGAAGAGTTCAATCCCGAAAAATTGCGCTACCACCGCATTATCATCATGACCGATGCCGATGTGGACGGTGCGCACATCCGCACGCTGCTCTTGACTTTCTTCTACCGCCAAATGCCGGAATTGGTGGAGCGCGGCTACATCTACATCGCCCAGCCGCCGCTTTATAAAGCCAAATACGGCAAGCAGGAGCGTTATTTGCAGGACGAAGCCGAAAAAGACCAATGGCTGCTGAGTCTGGCGGTGGATAAGGCCAAGCTTATTTCAGACGGCCGCGTGGTCGAGGGCGAAGCGTTGGCGGGCGTGGCCAAGCAATTTTTGCAAGCCAAAGCCGTGATTGCCCAAGAAAGCCGCGTGATTGACGATCTGGTGCTGAATGCCATGCTGTATGCGGACGGAGTGGATTTGTCCTCGGCGGAAAGTACCGACCAAGCCATCGCCGACCTGAACGCGCTGCTCGATGAAAAAGAAGTCGCGCTCGAGCGCATTGAAGGACACGAGGGCGGCCATTTCATCAAAATCACCCGCAAGCTGCACGGCAATGTGATGGTCAGCTACATCGAGCCGAAATTCCTCAACAGCAAGGCGTATCAAACCATCAGCCAAACCGCCGCCGCGCTGAAAGGCTTGGTCGGCAAAGAGGCCAAGCTGGTGAAAGGCGAAAGCGAGCAGGCCGTGGGCAGCTTTGAGGAAGCCTTGGACATTCTGATGAGCGCGGCACAAAAAGGCATGAGCATACAGCGTTATAAAGGCTTGGGCGAGATGAACCCCGAGCAGCTGTGGGAAACCACCATGGATCCTGCCGTGCGCCGCTTGCTGAAAGTGCGTATTGAAGACGCGATTGCGGCGGATGAGGTATTCGTGACCCTGATGGGCGACGAAGTCGAACCGCGCCGCGCCTTTATTGAGAATAATGCCTTGATTGCGCAAAATATTGATGCCTAGGCGGCATCGTTGGCGAATATTCTGCTAACAGGCGGGTCAATGCTGTAGCAGAATTGGCGTTCGACTATATATGCCGTCTGAACATTGCGGCCGTCATCAGCTGCGCGGGGGAACCTGCGGTGTGTCAAGCTGATGGCGGCTCTTGGTTTCTGACCGCAGCAGAAGCGGCAGGGTGTCGGAATAATAAAGGATTAAGCGAATGGATTTTTGGCAGGGTTTTTGGGTGATTACCGGCGTACACTTTTTGGCTTGTATGTCGCCCGGGCCGGATTTCGTGCTGGTGTCGCAGCAGGCATTGAGCCGAGGTAGGGCGGCGGGCTTGCTGACCGCATTGGGCATCGCGCTCGGTTTCGGCGTGCACATCGTTTACTCGGTGCTCGGCATGGTGACTCTGGTGGCGCAGTCGGCGCCGCTGCTCTTGGCGGTGAAAATCATCGGCGGCCTGTATCTGGTGTATATCGGCTACAAAGGCATCCGCGCCAAAGCATCGGGCGAAGTTGTGGAAGTGCGCGTGGAGCAGGCTGCGGCCGAGCCGGCGTGGAAAGCCGTATGGCGCGGGCTGCTGTGTAATGTACTCAACCCCAAAGCCGTGGTGTATATGCTGTCGCTGTTTACCGTGGTGTTGTCACCGAGTACGCCGATGTGGCAGATGGCCGCTTACGGCGCATGGATGACGGTAATGCTGTTTATCTGGTTTGCGCTGGTGGTGCTGATGCTGTCTATTCCCGCCATCAACCGCCGCTTCCGGCGTTTCGGCCATTGGATAGACAGAGTGTGCGGCGGCGCATTGGCCTTTTTGGGCATCAAAGTCATGAGCGGCAGCTGAGCGCTTGGCCGTCAATATGGAATTATCAACATGAAAAAACACATTCCCGATATCGCGCAATGCGTGGCGCATAACGTCAAACAATATTTCAAGGATTTAAACGGCGAAGCTCCCTGCGCGGTGTATGAAATGGTGCTGAACCAAGTCGAAAAGCCGCTGCTGGAATGCGTGATGGCAGAATGCGGCGGCAATCAGAGCAAGGCCGCCGCCATGCTGGGGCTGAACCGCAATACGCTGCGTAAAAAACTGCTGCAATACGGTCTTTTGGAAGCATAAAGGCCGTCTGAAAAACAAGGATTGGAGCGCCGATGGGCTATCAGATACTTGCCATGATGATTTGGGGCAGCTCGTTTGTGGCTGCCAAATACGCCTACATCATGCTGGATGCGGTGTGGGTGGTGCAAATCCGCCTGCTGGTTGCCGCCTTGCTGGTTTTGCCCGCCTGCCGCCGCGCGCTCGGTCGTATTCCTAAGGATAAATGGAAGCCGCTGCTGTGGCTGTCGTTTTTCAATTATGTGGTGGTGCTGATGCTGCAACTGGTCGGCGTGCAATATACTTCTGCCGCCAGCGCCGTCACCATTGTCGGGCTGGAGCCGATTTTGATGGTGATGGTCGGCCATTTCTTTTTTCACGATAAAGCCAAATGGTATCACTGGCTTTGCGGCGCGGCGGCGTTTTTCGGCGTGTTGCTGCTGATTTTGGGCGGCGGCGAGGCGGGCGGCGAGATTGATTTGTTCGGCTGCCTGCTGGTGTTTTTGGCAGGGCTGGTGTTCTGCCTGATTATGCGGCCGACGCAGAAACTCATCGCCGATATCGGCGCGGCAACCTATACGCCGGTATCGTTGGCGGTGTCGGCGCTGATGTGTCTGCCGTTTTCCTTTATGCTGGCACAGGATTTCAGTATAAATTGGAATCTTGAGGGCGCGTTGGCGATTCTCTATCTGGGCGCAGGGTGCAGCTGGTTTGCCTATTGGCTGTGGAACAGGGGCATGGGCAGCGTATCGGCCAATCTGTCGGGGCTGCTGATTTCGCTCGAGCCGGTGTTCGGCGTGTTGCTGGCGGTGGTATTGCTGGGCGAGCGTCTCTCCTTGGTTGCAGGGTCGGGTATTGCCGTTGTGATTGCCGCAACGCTGGCGGCGGGTATGTTGCCGAAGTGGTTGGATAAGGGAAAGGCCGTCTGAATATTTGGTTTTTCAGACGGCCTTTTTTGTAAGCAACCCCTGAAATTGTCAACATTTCTGCTGCCAAAAATCCCAAAATAGCGGATAATACAGTCCGTAAAAATTTCCGATTTTCCACGCCGTTTCGAAGGGGAAATACCCGGCGCAGCGGCCTTGATTTCCGAAACTGCTCAATAAAAGGAATCCAAATGGCAACCGTAAAACGTGCCCTGATCAGCCTCTCCGACAAAACCGGCGCGGTTGAATTTGCCCAAACGCTGCACAAGCTGGGCGTTGAGATTTTGTCCACCGGCGGCACCGCCAAGCTGCTGGCCGACGCGGGCGTACCCGTGATTGAAGTGGCCGATTACACCGGCTTCCCCGAAATGCTCGACGGCCGCGTGAAAACGCTGCACCCGAAAATCCACGGCGGTATCTTGGGTCGCCGCGACTTGAGCGAGCACGTTGCCAAAATGGAAGAATACGAAATCGGCAACATCGACTTGGTGGCCGTGAATCTGTATCCCTTTGCCGCTACCATCGCTAAACCCGGCTGCACGCTGGAAGACGCGATTGAAAACATCGACATCGGCGGCCCGACCATGGTGCGTTCCGCTGCGAAAAACTGGAAACACGTTGCCATCGTCACCGATACCGCCGACTTCCCGGCTCTCGCCGCCGAGTTGGAAAGCAACGCCGGCGCCCTGAGCGATAAAACCCGTTTCAACCTCTCGCGCAAAGCGTTCAGCCACACCGCCCAATACGACGGCATGATTTCCAATTATCTGACTTCATTGTCCGACGAAAAACTGGCGGGCGAGCCGGAAGTCGGTGCTTTCCCGACACAGTTCAACCAAAGCTGGGTCAAAGTGCAGGACATGCGCTACGGCGAAAACCCGCACCAACAAGCCGCGTTTTACCGCGATATTTATCCGGCGGCGGGCAGCTTGAGCGCGTACAAACAATTGCAAGGCAAGGAATTGTCGTACAACAACATCGCCGATTCCGACGCGGCTTGGGAAGCAGTCAAATCCTTCGACCAGCCCGCCTGCGTGATTGTCAAACACGCCAACCCGTGCGGCGTGGCCGTGGCCGCCGACACGCTCACCGCCTACAAGCTGGCCTACGCCACCGATACCACCAGCGCGTTCGGCGGCATCATCGCCTTCAACTGCGAAGTGGACGGCGAAACGGTGAAGCAAATCACCGACAACCAGTTTATGGAAGTGCTGATGGCGCCGTCGTTCACCGCCGAAGCATTGGAAATCGCCGCTGCCAAGAAAAACGTGCGCGTGCTGGAAGTGCCGCTGCAAGCAGGTGCCAACCGCTTCGAGCTCAAACGCGTCGGCGGCGGCCTGCTGGTACAAACCCCCGACATCCACCAAATCCGCCGCGAAGATTTGAAAGTGGTGTCCAAACGCCAACCGACCGAGCAGGAATGGCAGGATTTGATGTTTGTGTGGAACGTGGCCAAATATGTGAAATCCAACGCCATCGTCTTCGGCAAAGGCGGCCAAACCTACGGTATCGGCGCCGGCCAGATGAGCCGTGTCGATTCCACCCGCATCGCCGCCCGCAAAGCGCAAGACGCCAATCTGGATTTGAACGGTGCGTGCGCCGCATCTGACGCCTTCTTCCCGTTCCGCGACGGCATCGACGTGATTGCGGAGCAAGGCATCAAAGCGATTATCCACCCTGCCGGCTCCATGCGCGACGAAGAAGTGTTCGCCGCCGCTGATGAACACGGCATGGCGATGGTGGTGACCGGCATCCGTCATTTCCGCCATTGATTTTTTGATGTGTCCGTGCCATATGTAATGGCATAGGTAAGAGTAAGGCCGTCTGAAAGTGATTGATTTCAGACGGCCTTTACCGTTGTTTGCACACGTTTTGGAGATTCTGCTCTATAATGTCGGGTTTCCAAAAACCGACTATAGTCGGAGAGTAAGTTTTGATACAAGGCGAACCAACGCCGTAGCAGAAATTAATTTCGCCAACTATATATGATTTTCCTGCCGCCCGCGCGCGGCCCTGACCAACCTTATGAGATTTTTCCCTGCCCGTATCGGCTACGGCATCCGTCGCGATGACGCGACCCTGCCCGCGCATACTGTGGACTGCCCCGACTGCGGCAGCCGCATGGCCGTGCCGCGTCTGGAGCAGGGCTGTGAGGTGCATTGTCCGACCTGCAACCATGAAATCGTGCAGGTGGAAAAGCGGCCTTATGCCGCGCCGCTGGCTTATGCGACGGCATCGCTGATTTTGATGGCGTTTGTGTACAGCATGATGTTTGTCACCGTCGAGATGCTGGGCGTGGTGTCGATTTTGTCGCTGCCCGAAATGATGCGCCTGCTGATTTTGCAGGATTTCGGCTTTTTGGCCGAGGTGATGTTTATCCTGACTTTCGGCACGCCTTTGCTGTATCTGCTGCTGTGCGTTTATGTGTACGGTGCGCTGGCCTGGCGTTGGCGGCTGCCCGCGCTTTTTTGGGCAACGCGCGTGCTGGTGCGGCTGCGCCATTGGATTATGGTCGATGTGTTTTTTATCGCCACGCTGGTGGCGCATATCAAATTATCGTCGGTAGCGGCGGTCGAATTCGGCCCGGCGTTTTATCTGATGTTCGGGCTGGCGCTGATGCTGGTGCGGACTTCCGTGTCCGTGCCGCAGCATTGGGTGTATTACCAAATCCACCGTATGCGCGGGCAGGATGTGGCGCAGGCGGCCGAGCCGGATAAAATCTGCTGTAGCCGCTGCCTGTATTTCCGCCCGCAGCACGAAGCAGAGTGCGGCGTATGCGGCGCGGATTTATACCGCCGCCGCCCGAACAGCCTGGGCATTTCGGCGGCTTTTCTGGCAGCCGCGGCCATTCTGTATATCCCGGCCAACCTGCTGCCGATTATGATTTCCTCCAATCCGACCACGGTGGAGATTAATACGATTTTCAACGGCATCGTCTATATGTGGAAAGAGGGCGATCATCTGATTGCGGTGATTATTTTCTGCGCCAGCATTCTGATTCCGATTTTGAAGATTATTTCCATGGCGGTATTGATTGCCTGCGCGTCTGTCTGCCGCCCGCCGATGTCCGCGCCGAAAATGGCCGTGATGTACCGCCTTACGGAAGCGGTCGGCCGCTGGTCGATGATTGATATTTTTGTGATTATTATTTTGATGAGCGCCTTTCACACCAATATCGCCCGGGTCGTACCGGGCGAAGCGGCGCTGTATTTCTGTCTGGTGGTCCTGCTGACCATGTTTTCCGCTTATTTTTTCGATCCGCGCCTGATTTGGGATAAGTGGCACAATCGTGCCGCGATTTCAGACGGCCGGGAACACGCACACGATGAACGATAAAAAAACCGATTTGCCGGCCGTACCGGCCAAAATCAAGAAAACCAATGTTTTTGCGTCCGTAGTTTGGGTTATCCCGCTGGTGGCGCTGATTGCCGGCGGCTGGCTGCTGATGAAGCAGATACGCAACACCGGCCCGACGGTCACGCTGCTGATGGACAGCGCGGAGGGCATCGAAGTCAACAATACCGTAATTAAGGTATTGGACGTCAATGTCGGCCGCGTCACCAAAGTCAAGCTGCGCGAAGACCAAAAAGGCGTGGAAATTACCGCCCAGCTCAATGCCGATGTGAAAAACCTGATGCGTAGCGATACCCAGTTTTGGGTGGTGAAACCGCGCATCGACCAAAGCGGCGTCACCGGCTTGGGCACGCTGCTGTCCGGCTCGTATATCGCCTTTACGCCGGGCAAAAGCGAAGAGACGAAATACGAATTCCAAGTGTTGGACATTCCGCCGATTGCCGCCATCGGCCAAAGCGGCCTGCGCCTGAAGCTGGAGGGCGACAACGACCGAATTTTGAGCGTCGGCAGCCCCATTCTGTTTGAAAACTTTATGGTCGGCCAAATCGAAAGCGCGCATTTCGACCCCGTGGGCCAGAAAGTGCATTACACCATCTTTATCCAAAGCCCCAACGACAAGCTGATTAACTCCGGCAGCCGCTTCTGGCTGGAGAGCGGCATCAACATCAAAACCGACGGCAACGGCATCAGTCTTGATTCCGCGCCGCTGGCCGCGCTGCTTTCCGGCGCGATTTCCTTTGATTCGCCCGAGCGCGACGGCGGCAGTCCGGTGGCCAACGAAGAAGCCTTCCAGCTTTACGGCAGCCGCAGCGAAGTGGAAAACCTGGCCGGCGAGCGTTCGCTTTATTACACCGCCTTTTTCAAGCAGTCCGTGCGCGGCCTGAGCGCAGGCGCACCCGTGGAATACAAAGGCATCAACATCGGTGTGGTGGCCGACGTGCCGTATTTCGCGCACAACGACAGCCTGCATCTGTTTGAAAACGGCTGGATTCCCGTGCGCCTGCGCCTGGAGCCGTCACGCATGGAAATCAATGCCGACGCGCAAAGCAAAGCCTATTGGCAGCAGCAGTTTCAGACGGCCTTAAATAAAGGCTTAACCGCCACCATCAGCAGCAACAGCCTGATTACCGGCAGCAAAATGATTGAGCTGGACGATGCGCCGTCGTCGCTGCCCAAGCTCAAACCGCACAGCGTGTACGGCGGCGATACCGTCATCGCCACGCGCGGCGGCGGCCTGGACGGCATTCAGGCGCAGGTCTCTGCGCTGTTGGAGAAGTTCAACAGCCTGCCTTTGGATAAAACCGTCGGCAGCCTGAACGGCTCGCTGGCCGAATTGAAAGCCACCCTGAAAACGGCCGACAAGACCTTGAATTCGCTCAATACCTTAGTCGGCAAACCGCAAACGCAAAACATTCCGAACGAGCTGAACCAAACCCTGAAAGAGCTGCGTCAAGTGCTGCAGGGCGTATCGCCGCAATCGCCCGTGTACGGCGACGTGCAGCAGACCCTGCAGAATCTGGATAAAACGCTGAAAGACGTACAGCCTGTTATCCAAACCTTGAAAGAAAAACCCAACGCGCTGATTTTCAACAGCAGCAGCAAAGACCCGATACCGAAAGGAAGCCGCTAATGCGTATCGCCGCCCTGACCGCCGCCCTCCTGACCGCCGCCTGCGGCACGGCACAAAGCCCGCAATATTTCGTATTGCCCGACAGCCAGTATATCCGCCCGGCCGAGCGGGGCGCGGAAATCGCCGTCAAAGCGTATCTGAGCGATGCCTTGGATACCGGCGGGCTGGTGTATCAAACCGATGCCTACCGCCTCAACTTCGCCCGCAACCATTTGTGGGCCAACCCGCTGGATGACGCGCTGGCCAATAATCTGAGCAACCGCCTCAACAGCTTAAACCGCCGCTATACCTTTGTGCCTGCCGCCCGCAGCCAAAGCACGCAGCAGCTGAAAATCTATGTGGAAGCGTTCAACGGCAGCTACTCGGGGCAAACCGTCGTCAGC
>NZ_BCWL01000061.1 GCF_001592185.1 Bergeriella denitrificans NBRC 102155 | reverse complement strand
GGCGAGCCAACGCCGTAGCAGAAATTCAGTTCTTCGACTGTATCAAAACCGGCCTACCGACTACATGATGATGTGAAATGAATAACAAAAGCCGTCTGAAAACCTGTGTTTTCAGACGGCTTTTTGCCAAACAACCGGGGCTTATTCGCCCAGCAGCGCAATATCCGCCACCGCGTTCATTTGCTGCGCCAGTTGGTTCAACAAATTCAAGCGGTTTTGTTTCACGGCGGCATCATCGGCCATCACCATCACTTTGTCGAAGAAGGCGTCGACTTGCGGTTTGATGGCGGCCAGCTCGGTTAAGGCCGTCTGAAAATCGTTGCCGGCAACGGCGGCGGCGATTTTCGGCTGCAGGGCTTGTGCGGCGGCAAACAGGGCTTGCTCTTCGCTTTGCTGCAACAGGGCTTCGTTGACCGCGCCCAGTTCGGCGTCGGCTTTTTTCAAGAGGTTCTGCACGCGTTTGTTGGCGGCGGCCAGTGCGGCGGCTTCGGGAAGCTGCTTGAACGCGGCCACGGCTTGCAGCTTGGCTTCCAAATCGCCCAAGCGGTCGGGGCGTTGCGACAATACGGCGGCGACGATGTCTTGCGGATAGTCGTTTTGCAGCAATACGGCCAAGCGCGCCTGCATGAAGTCGGCCACTTCGGCGACGGTGTTTGCGGAGAGTTTGCCGGCGGGGAAGGTGGCGTAGGCGGCGTTTAAGACATCGCTGATGCTCAAATCGCTGTTCATCAGCATACGCAGGATGCCGAGCGCGGAGCGGCGCAGGGCGTAGGGGTCTTTGTCGCCGGTGGGAATCAGGCCGATGCCCCAGATGCCGATGAGGGTTTCGAGTTTGTCGGCCAGCGCGGCGGCGGTGGCGGTTTGGCCTTCGGGCAGCGCGTCGCCGGCAAAGCGCGGGCGGTAGTGCTGCTCGATGGCGTTGGCGATTTCTTCGCTTTCGCCGTCGAGGCGGGCGTAGTATTTGCCCATCGTGCCTTGTAGTTCGGGGAATTCGCCCACCATTTCGGTTACGAGGTCGGCTTTGGAGAGACGGGTGGCGCGTTCGGCGGTGGCGGTGTCTGCGCCCAGGGCTTTGGCGATGTAGCCGCTGATGCTCATCAGGCGGTCGAGGCGCTCGGCCTGGTTGCCCAGTTTGTTGTGGTACACCACTTGCGAGAGCTTGGGCAGGCGGCTTTCCAGCGTGGCTTTCTGGTCTTGCTTGTAGAAAAATTCGGCGTCGGAAAGGCGCGCGCGCAAGACGCGCTCGTTGCCGCTGATGATGTGCGACGGATCGGCGGTTTCGAGGTTGGAAACCAGCAGGAAGCGGTTCATCAGCTTGCCGTTTTGGTCGAGCAGCGGGAAGTATTTTTGGTTTTGCTGCATGGTCAGAATCAGGCATTCCTGCGGCACTTGCAGGAAGTGTTCTTCAAAACCGGCTTCCAATACCACCGGCCATTCCACCAGCGCGGTAACTTCGTCAAGCAGGGCTTCGTCGGCGGCCACGCGGGCGTTCAGACGGCCTGCGTGTTCATTTAAGGCCGTCTGAATAGCGGCTTTGCGTTCGGCAAACGAGGCAACGACTTTGCCTTCGGTTTTCAGGGTGTCGGCGTAGCTTTCGGCGTTGGCAACGGTAAGCGGGCCGTCTGAAAGGAAGCGGTGCCCCAAAGTGGTGTTGCCGCTTTGCAGTCCGAGCACGCTGACATCCACCACATCCGCGCCGTGCAGCACCACCAGGCCGTGCACGGGGCGTACGAAGGTGAAAGTGCTGCTGCCCCAGCGCATGACTTTCGGAATCGGCAGTTTTTTCACCGCCTGATTGATGATGTCTTCCAAGAGTTCGCCCAAGGGCTTGCCGGTTTGCGTGTATTCGTAGGCATAAACGTCTTGCTTGCCGTCGTGAATGACTTTCAAATCTTCGATTTTCGCGCCCGCGCCGCGCGCAAAACCTTCCAAGGCCTTGGTCGGCACGCCGTCTTTCATGCCGGCCGCTACCGCCGGGCCTTTTTTCACAATCTGCTGGTCGGCTTGTACAGGTTTCACATTTTTAACCTGCACGGCCAGGCGGCGCGGCGAGGCGTAAGCGTTTACTTCGGCCGCGCCGTCGAGCAGCTGCGCTTTTTCCAAGCCTTCGGCTACGGAGGCGGCAAAGGCATTGCCCAAAGTGTTGAGCGCTTTGGGCGGGAGTTCTTCGGTGAGGAGTTCGATTAACAGGGTTTGGGTTGTCATGTTTGGCTTTCTTCTCAATAACAAGCGGCTGCGCTTTTTCGTATGGCGTGATTATAGCGGATTTGGGGTTTAAACGGAGGCTTGCAGCATATGCATCATCAGGCGGATTAAGGTGTCTTTTTGTTTCGGGTCGGATTCGGCTACCAGCAAGGTCAGTAGGGCGTAGGTCGGATACCCCTGAATCCGACATGGTTTGGAATGACGATAAACGCCCTTTATCCGGAAGCTTTTGTTGGATACAGGGGTATCCGAAAAAGCAATATGCAAAAAATGCATATTGCTTCTGCCGACCGCCCCGTTACTTTCTATGACTTAGAAACCATCATCTCGGTAGGTTACCGCATCAAATCACCGCCCTACAGACTACTGAAATTACGGCATCTAAATTATAGTGCTTCAACTGGCGGGTTACATTACGTTTGCCTTCTTGGTGAACTACCGAGAAATCCTCGGTAGTTGCCTGTTCGCTCAATTCCTCTTCAGAAAAAATGTTTTTTAAGTGGAGGCTGATATTGTCGGTGCTGGTGTCAAACAGCTGCGCCATCTGCGCCTGCGACAGCCAAACGGTTTCTTGCCCGAATCTGACTTCGACCTGCGTTTGGCCGTCTGAAGTTTGGTAGATTTCAATCGGGTTGGTCATGGTGTTTTCCTTTATTGTTTTCATTGGTCGGAATGTGTATTTTCAGACGGCCTTAAGTTGGAATAAGGCCGTCTGAAAATAACAACCATTAAAAATAATTTCGTTCGGTTCTTTAATGATTGGAAAGGACTCGGAAATCTGAATAAATCTTTTTATATTCATCCATGGGTGCAACAGGAAAATAGTGGTTTATAGATTCGAGCGTATTAATAAAACTTTCCCAACTGTGGCGGGTCGCTAAAATATCACGGCTGTATTGCCAAGAATTTTGCAGTAATCCTTTATTGCCAAGAACATATTTTATCTTGACTAAATTGTTTTCAAAGGTTTCATCATCCCAAAGCAAAGTATCCGTATGGATAAGCTCCCCGATACCACCCACATCATAAGATACTACCGGTAAACCATTAGAAATTGCTTCAATTAATACATTCGGTAATCCGTCATATTGGGAAGTGTATAAGAAGGCTGCGTAGGATTGCGCTTTGACAATATCGGCAAAAGAATCGTATTTGCCAAAGTATTTGACATTTTCGAGCTCTTGCAATGCTTTCAATTCTGCTTTGCATGCGCGGTCAGATTCTCCATATACATGGAATTCATACTCTGGCATGGCTTTTGCGATTTTATACAGCAACTCAGGACGCTTTTGCTTAGCGATGCGGCTTGCCCACAAAATGGGTGCTTTCTGTTGGACTGAGGCAGCATAAGGCAAAAGTTTTCCCAAAAAGGGAAAATATACGGGCTTGGCAAAATCAGTCAACCCCGTCAATTTGCTTTGCTCTTTCGGGTACCATTGGGTGTCGCAGAACACATTTTCCATAAAGCGGAATGTTTCGGGCAGATAGCTTGCATAGCCAAAGAAAATATTGGGCTCGTACTCATCCTCGCAGAATACGCTGGCAAACAAATGTTTTCCCATTGATTTTAATTGGCAGCCGTATTTTTTAAATACTTCCCAACCTAAGGCTGAATTAATATTGTGAATCGTTTGCACAGGGATCTGTAGCAAAAGCCGCGCCAAAAGTTCGGCAGATTTGTGATGGTTAAGATTGCTCGAAAAATCTGCAAAATTCAAATGGGTTGCTGAATCCGGAAGTCTGTTCAGCCAGCTTGATTCGGCTTTTTCAGTTGTAATCAGTAAAATTTTAAAGCCTTTTTCATGGTGAGAATTGATGTGGTGCAGCAGCCCTAAATTCGCGCCGCCGCGTTTGAGCCAAGGCGCAAGAAAAACGGTATCAAAATCCAAGTTGCCCAAATGTCTCAAAATAAGGCCGTATGCTTCACCGTAACTGTTGTTTTCCAGATTCGGCCACGGCGTATAGCTGTGTTGGGACAGTTGATTGACAAAGTCTCTGCTGGGTTGCAAACCGGGTTCGATTCCGCCCAACTCTTTCAACTCATTCAATAAAAAGGCATTCAGGTTGTTGATGGGCTTTTCTTTGGGCGGCTTCGGCCACCATGCGCGGTTTTCTATTTTATGACCGGCACGCAGTAGCCTGTTTTTTAAAGGTGTTTCAGGAAGGCATTTCACCAAAGGCTTAAAAATCGTTTTCCAAATGGCCCGAACAATGGATTTAACCATTGATTTAAAGTGTTTTTTCTTCATGTTATATCACTTTACAAATTAATATTTAAGAAAAAATCAGACGGCGGAATAAAGGAGTTGAATTGCAAATGCTCCTGTAGCATCGAATTGCCTCTGCGTCGGTAAAAAAGATAAGTTTGTTGCACTGGCTCAATGTTGACACCCTTTGAAACGCAACGCAAATTAAAATCCCAATCCTCAAAAGCAAATCTTGTTTGTTTGCCGATTTTTTCGTTATACGGATTATGCTTGAAAAGATCTGTCGGACCAAAAGATGAAGAAACCCAATAATGCATATTCATCATTTGTGCCTTGGGAATCATTCTGCTTGGCACGATAGCCTGAATCGCAATATGGTTGCCAAAATTGACGACATGGGACGGCATACATAAGACTTGATTCTTATGCTGCTGTTGAACCTGAAGAGCATTGTTTACCCAGTTGCTACTGAAAAAATCATCTCCGTCGATAAATCCGACGTATTCAGTACGGGTATGGTGGATACCCGTATTGCGGGCAGCAGCCAATGATGCATAAGACGTTTCTAAAATTTGGTCTTTATCGCTACCATATTGACTTACAAAGTTTTTCACAATTTGTGCAGTCAAATCTTCCGCACAATCCAAGACACAAATTAAATCGACGCGGTTCCCAAAACTTGCAGAAAAATCCCGAATGCGCTGAAAACCCCAAAGACTTTTTTGCGCATAAGCTCCTTCATTATGAAAAGTCATCACAATGGTTGCGGGCGGTAAAGCAACTGATGTAGTAAGACTCATTTGTTATCCTTTCATGCAAAAAAATCGGTTTTGCTGAGAAAAATAAATATAGCCGTTTTTTATTTAAAGTGGTTATCTTTTTGAAAACATGTTTTTCAAATTTCGAACCCAGTTTTTAATCCGTATGACGATGCGGCGGTTGTATCTGCTACGGTAGTAGTTCAAATCATGAATCAGATGATAATAACTTAAGCCGGATTCAATAAATTTCTGACTGTGCTTGATATAAACATGCTGCCAGCTCTCGCTAAGTCTGGTTTCATTGCTCAGTAAATCATTTGTTAATGATGAGAGATCATGTCGTTTGCGGTAACGGAATAATATATCAGGCAGGGTGACAGCATTTCCCCCTTTTTCCAATATCCTGATCCATAAATCCCAATCTTCATGGGAGTAGAGGCGCTCATCAAACCCTTCTGCCGTCTGAAAATCTTGAGTCCGATGCATGGCAATAATCGGAATATGATTCCCTTCTAATAATTTATCCAAACCTCGGTATGGTAGCAGTGTCCACAGCCCGCTTTCTGCGCCGAAAAGCTCAGCCTGCGGATAAACCAGCTTGCAATCCGGGTCGTGCTCCAATACGGCAACGGCTTTGGCAATGTATTCGGGCAAGATGATGTCGTCGGCATCGAGAAACAGGAAATATTGGCCCTGCGCCAAGCGTGCGGCATGGTTGCGCGCGGCGGATACGCCTTGGTTTTCTTGATGTGCGTAGCGGATATGGGGCTTTTCGGCCAGCAGATTTTGCAGATAATCGCGATGCTCGGGCGCGGAGCCGTCGTCGATGATAATGATTTCGACGGCGGGGTAGGTCTGCTGCTCGACGGAAGCGACGGTTTCGGCAATGTATTCCTTGCAGTTGTAGTAGGGAATCATCACGGAAACAAGCGGGGCTGCGGTATTCATAATCGCTCTTCAAAGATATGGCGCATTTTTCAGACGGCCTGAGGCCGTCTGAACATTACTCGCCTGTTTTCGGCATATGCTGCAGGGCGGCGTAATAGCCTTGTTTGGCCAGTAATTCGGCGTGCGTACCCTGCTCGATGATTTTGCCTTCGTCCATCACGATGATGCGGTCGGCTTCTTCGATGGTGCTCAGGCGGTGGGCGACGATGATGCTGGTTCGGCCGTGCATCAAGCGCTCAAGGGCTTGTTGGACAAGGCGTTCGGATTCATTGTCCAGCGCGCTGGTGGCTTCGTCGAGCAGCAAAATCGGCGCGTCTTTGAGAATGGCGCGGGCGATGGAAACGCGCTGGCGTTGGCCGCCGGAGAGCTGGCTGCCGTTGGCGCCGACGGGCTGGTGCAGGCCGTGCGGCGATTTTTCAACCAAATCGAGCAGGTTGGCGGCTTGAAGGGCGGCCAATACTTCGGCTTCGGTGGCTTCGGGGCGGCTGTAGCGCACGTTTTCCAAGAGTGTGCCGTCAAACAGGAATACGTCTTGGGATACCAGGGCAAATTGCGCGCGCAGGTTTTCCAGCTTCACATCGGCGATGTCGGTATCGTCTATCAACACGCGGCCGGCGGCGGGCTCGACAAAGCGCGGCAGCAGGTTGACGGCAGTGGTTTTGCCGCTGCCGGAGCGGCCGACCAGGGCGATGCGTTCGCCGGGGCGGATATCGAGATTGAAGTTGTCGAGGGCTTTGCGGTGTTCTTCCTGATAGCGGACATCAACGTTTTCAAATTTCAGACGGCCTGTAATCCGGCTCAGGGTTTGTTTGCCGGTGTCTTTTTCGGGCTGCTCGTCTAAAAAGCCGCACACGGCATCGGCAGCCAGAAACATGGTCTGCATGGGGATGCTGATGTTGGCCAGATTTTTAATCGGGCTGAGCATTTGCAGCATGGCGACGATAAAGGCCATAAATTCGCCGATGGTGGTGTAGCCGTTTTGGCTTTGCCACAGGGCGATGAAAATCACGACTGCCAGGGCGAACGAGGCGATTAATTCGCTAAACGGCGAGCGGGCGGCGGTGGCCTGGGTGATTTTTTTGCCGAGGCGCACGATGGTGTTGTTGATATCAGCAAAGCGGCTGCGCGCTTGGTTTTGGCCGCCGAAGAGCTTGACCACGCGGTGGCCTTGGTGGGTTTCGTTTACCACATTATTCAGCGTGCCGATACTGAGCTGGGCGCTGGAAATGATGCTTTTCAGGCGGTTGCGGTAATAGCGGGAAAGCAGCGAGAGCAGGGGAAACATCAATACCACAATCAGGCTCAGCTGCCAGTTGAGATACAGCAAAACGCACACCAGGCCGATAACAATCATGGTGTCGCGCGTCAGGGTGATAAAGACGTTACTGGCGCTGCTGATGGAGGCTTCCGCCATCTGCACCATATTCATCAATACCGTGCCGGGCGGGTTTTTTTGGTGGAAATCGGAGGAAAGCAGCAGCATTTTGTCGAACATATCGCGGCGCAGATGGCTGATGGCCATCACTGATACCCATGTCATCAGGTAGGTGCTGGTAAAACGGCAGATACCGCGGATTAAGACCAGGCTGATAAAGAAAACGGGTACGACCCATACTTTGCTTTCCGTACCCCAAATCAGATAGTTGAACTGGGCTTTCCAGTTTTGCAGTGTGGCGATGATGCCGGTGGCGTCGCTCAGCTCGGGCGGGGCGACGGGTGCGGCAAAGCCTTGGTTGACAAGGGGGGCGATAAAGGCGGCGAGGTAGCTTTCGGTGGCGGCTACGCCGACAATCGCCAGGAGCGCGCAGACAATGCGGGCTTTATACGGCTTGACGTAGCTCATCAGGCGCATAAAGCTGCGGGTGTCGTCTTCGGTAAAGAGACCGAATGTGAGTTTTTCTATCATGTGGGTTTGCCGGTGGAGGGGTTACGGGTTTTCAGACGGCATGGCCGGATACGGATATCCGGCCTGCGTGTTGGGCGGCAAAGGCCGTCTGAAATCAGGCTGCTTGGTTTTTCAGCAGCGGGAAGCCCAGTTTTTCGCGGCTTTCGACGAATTTCTGTGCGACGATGCGGCTCAGGGTGCGGATGCGGCCGATGTAGGTGGCGCGCTCGGTCACGGAAATCGCGCCGCGTGCGTCCAAAAGGTTGAAGGTGTGGCCGGCCTTCAGCACCAATTCGTAGGCGGGCAGGGCGAGGCTGGTGTCTTCGATTTCCAGCAGGCGCTTGGCTTGGGCTTCGTAGTGGTTGAATTGGCCGAGCAGCCATTCGGCATCGCTGTATTCAAAGTTGTAGGTGGATTGCTCCACTTCGTTTTGGTGGTACACATCGCCGTAGGTCACGGCTTGGCCGTCGGGTGTGTGCGACCAAATCAGGTCATAAACGTTTTCCACGCCTTGCAGATACATGGCCAAGCGCTCGATGCCGTAGGTGATTTCGCCGAGCACGGGCGTGCAGTCGATGCCGCCGACTTGCTGGAAATAGGTAAACTGGGTCACTTCCATGCCGTTAAGCCACACTTCCCAGCCCAAGCCCCATGCGCCGAGCGTGGGGTTTTCCCAGTCGTCTTCCACGAAGCGGATGTCGTGTACTTTCGGATCGATGCCCAATTCGCGCAGGCTGTCGAGATATAAGTCTTGGATGTCGGCAGGCGCGGGTTTGAGGGCGACTTGGAATTGGTAATAATGCTGCAGGCGGTTGGGGTTGTCACCGTAGCGGCCGTCTTTCGGGCGGCGGCTGGGCTGCACATAGGCGGCATACCACGGCTCGGGGCCGAGCGCGCGCAGGCAGGTGGCGGGGTGGGACGTACCGGCGCCGACTTCCATATCGAAGGGTTGGATAACGGTGCAGCCGCGTTCGGCCCAGAAAGTTTGCAGTTTGAAGATGATTTGTTGGAAAGTCAGCATGGTGGTATTCGGCATGTCAAATATAAACGGAAAATAAGGCTTTTATTTTACTGGTTTGGCAGGGGTTTGAACAGTTTTTGCGGCGGCGTAAGGGTAAAGGCCGTCTGAAAATATCTATCATTAGGTTTTTATGACGGATTTTCGGTATAATGATTGTTGGTTTTCATTTTACGTTTAAAAAAAGAGGAAAGACGATGTCTGACAATAACGATCATAAAGAACAACGCTTGGGCTTGTGGATTGCCGGCGGCGCTGCGGGTTTGGCTGTGGCGACGACGCTGTTTTTATCGGTATGGGGCTGGGAAACCGGCAAAATCGAAGGCTCGCCGGATTACGGTAAAGCGGCTTCTGCCGAGATGGTGGAAGTGGCCGGTGTGGCGGAAATGGGCGATGCGTCTGTCGTGGAAATGGCGCAGGCTGCCGATGCAGAGATGGCAGCGGCCGATGATATGGGTATGACCGACGCGGCGGCGATGGACGGTGCATCCGACGATATGGCGGCGGGCGGCGATGCCGCTCACGGCGCGGATGCCGGTATGGCGGCTGCTGAAGACGGCGCTGCTGCCCAAGAGGGCGACGGCTCTGCGGTGGTGGTGGAAAACGGCATTGTGAAATTCTACTTCGCCAGCGGTAAATCCGACTTGGCTGCGGGCGCGGAAGAAGCGTTGCAGGAAGTGTTGGCCGGCGTGAAAGAAGGTAAGAAAGCCATGGTATCCGGCTTCCACGATACCACCGGTAATCAGGCGCAAAACGAAGAGCTCTCCAAGCAGCGTGCGTTTGCGGTGAAAAACGCGCTAATGGGCTTCGGCGTGGCCGAAGAGCAAATTGAGCTGCGTAAGCCTGAAAACAGCGAAGGCAGCGGCAACAACGCCGAAGCGCGCCGCGTGGAAGTGGTATTGGAGTAAGATAATCGGCGCGGTGGGTTGATGTTATAGTCGTAGAACTTAAATCCTGCTACGGCGTTGGCTCGCCC
>NZ_BCWL01000060.1 GCF_001592185.1 Bergeriella denitrificans NBRC 102155 | reverse complement strand
CTATACATTCTGCTTGAGTTTCAGCAGATTTTTATGTTTCTGCGAAACATCACCCCCACCCCAACCCTCCCCCGCGCCAGGCGCAGGGGAGGGAGCAGATGGCAGCAGCTCAAATATTGCTGGTTTCGAGTCCGAATGAAGCTGGAAATGCTGAAAATATCAGTCTTTCGGGTTTTCAGACGGCCTTCAAAATTTATTCCGGACAGCAGTGCGATAGTACGGCAAGGCCGGTTGAGTCGTAGTAAAATCTGTATCCGATTATTAGTATGTCGTTTCATGCGGATTGGACTCCGATGCGTTTATCCAAATTCAAATTTCCGGCATTCCTGCTGTCGTTTCAGATTGTCAACCGGGAGCGGGCGCATTTTGCTGAGCGTTGGCTCAATTCTTACGAACGCTACCGCCACCGCCGCCTGATTCACGCTGTGCGCCTCGGTTTGGCGGTGTTGTTTGCGACCTTGCTGGCGCGGGTGCCGCAATTGGATCACGGCGAGTGGATCGGGATGACGGTGTTTATCGTGTTGGGGATGTTGCAGTTTCAGGGTGCGATTTACGCCAAAGCGGTCGAGCGGATGTTGGGCACGGTAATCGGCCTGCTGGTCGGCCTGTCGGTGTTGTGGCTGAACCAGCATTATTTTGACAACGGTGTGCTGTTTTACCTGCTGGTCGGTTTGCTGAGTGCGGCGGCGGGTTGGGCGGCGGTGGGCAAAAACGGTTATATTCCTATGCTGGCGGGGCTGACGATGTGTATGCTCATCGGCGATAACCGCACGGATTGGCTCGACAGCGGGCTGATTCGTGCGTTTAATGTCTTGCTGGGCGCGGCCATCGCCATCGGCGCGGCCAAGCTGATGCCGTTGCGTTCGACGCTGATGTGGCGTTTTATGCTGGCCGACAATTTGCACGAATGCAGCCGCCTGATTGCCGAAATCGGCAACGGCAAGCGCATGAGTGCCGAACGCTACGAGCAAAACCGCGCGCGCATGAAGCAGATTAATTCGCGCTTGGTCAAAAGCCGCAGCCATCTTGATGCCGTGGCGGGGGAGAGCCATATCGCCAAGGGTACGATGGAGGCGATGCAGCACGCGCACCGCAAAATCGTCAACAGTACCGAGCTTTTGCTGACCACCGCCGCCAAGTTGCCGAAGCCGAAAATCAGCGAAGCGGAAATGAAGCTGCTCGACCGCCATTTCTCGCAGCTCCAGCGCGAACTGCGCCTGACGGTACGCTTGATTAAGGGGCATTATGCCCGCCGTATCCGTATCGATACTTCGCTGAATCCTGAATTGGGCAGGGTTGCTGCACGCTTGCCGTTTGAATGGCAGGGGTTTGTCTGGGTCGGTGCTAATGCGCGCGACGAGGTGGCTGCGCTGGTGGTGCTGTTGCAGCGCACCCGCCGCAAATGGCTGGACGGCTACGAGCGTTTGCGTCTGCGCGAGCATTTGCTGGGCAATAAGGCCGATGCGCGGGAGGAAGAGGCTGCTTGAATATGGGGCGCGGCTTGTCTCCAGCCTGGTTTTAAACCAAGCCGGTGCAGTCTGCCGTCAGGCCGTCTGAAAATTCCGGCATACTGGATTTTTCAGACGGCCTGTCTGTATTCTGTCGAAATCCGCTAAAATAACCCTTCCTTTTGTCTGGGCCAAACTCATGATCCGCCGCTTTTACTCCCTGCTCTGGTACGTCGCGCCGCTGTTTATCCGCCGCTATTTGAAAAAGCGCGCCCGAAAATCTCCTGCTTATCTGGAAAATTGGAACGAGCGTTTCGGCGGGGTTTTCCCCTATCCGGTGCAGCGGCCGGTTTGGATTCATGCGGTTTCGGTGGGGGAAACGCGGGCGGCCAAGCCTTTGGTTGATGCGTTGCGCCGTTATTTTCCCGATGCGCCGCTGCTGCTGACGCAAATGACGCCGACGGGGCGGGCGGCGGCGGAATCTCTGTTTCCCGATGCGCAGTGCCGTTATCTGCCGTATGACAGGCCGGAGTGGGTGGCGCAGTTTCTGCGCGCGCACCGGCCGCGTTTCGGTATTCTGATGGAAACGGAAATTTGGCCGAACTTGATGCAGGGCTGCCGTGACGAGGGTGTGCCGCTGTTTTTGGCCAATGCGCGTTTGTCGGAAAAATCGCAGCGCGGGTATTTGAAAATCCGCAGTTTGGTCGAGCCGGCCATGCAGACTTTGAGCGGCTGTTTCGCGCAAACGGCGGCGGATGCGGAGCGGCTGCATTTGATCGGGGCGTCCAACGTGCATGTGTGCGGCAATACCAAATACGATATTGCGCCGCCCGATAATATGCGTGCGCTGGCGGCGGCATTTCGCGAACGCATCGGCAGCAGGCCGGTGGTGTTGTGCGCCAGCACGCGTGTTTACAAGGGGGCGGACGAGGCGGAAATGCTGTTGGAGGCTTGGCGCGGCTATCGGGGCGATGCGTTGCTGGTGGTGGTGCCGCGCCATCCGGAGCGTTTTCAGACGGCCTTCGATACGGCGGGGGCATTGGGTTTCCGCGTGCAAAAGCGCAGCGACAACGGATCGGTTTTGCCTGAAACCCAAGTTTGGATAGGCGACAGCATGGGCGAGTTGTTTGCCTATTATTTGAGCGCGGATGTGGCTTTTGTCGGCGGAAGTTTGGTCGATACGGGCTGCCAAAACATTATCGAGCCGATTGCCTGCGGCGTGCCGACTTTGTTCGGATATTCCACTTATAATTTTGCCGCTGCCTGTGCGCTGGCGGTCGAAGCCGGCGCGGCGCGGCAGGTGGCGGACGCGGAAAATTGGCTGCGGGAGGCGGAACGGTGTCTGCGGGACGATGCCGTCCGGCAGGGTTTCGCGCAGCGTTCGGAGGCCTTTATTTCGGCGCACCGCGGGGCAAGCGGGCGTATGGCGGATGAGATTGCAAAGGCGGTCGGCCGTATCGGGTCGGATGTCGGACGCGGATAAGCGGTTTTCAAACAAAAGGCCGTCTGAATTTCATAATTCAGACGGCCTTTTGGCGTACAGCACCAATCAGCGGTTGACTTGACTGCCGATGACGCCGCCCAAAGCCGCGCCGCCCAAAGTGGACGCGGTATCGTTGCCGAGCAGGTTGCCCGCTACACCGCCGACCACAGCGCCGACGGCGGTATTGCGTTGGGATTGGCTCATGCCCGCACACGCGCTCAAGGAAGCGGCAACGGCCAGCAAGGCGATGGTTTTGGTCAGCATGGGTTTCATGGTTTGGTCTCCATTTATCAAAAATTAAGCTTGGATGGACAGCTATCGCCGTCTATTAATGTTGCAGCAGTATGGCATGAATTGAGTTTAATAATCTCTGCCCATAGGTAAAGACTGTTTAAACTGCGAAAACCTTGTGCTGCCCGGCCATGCTTTCACGCGTCAGGCAAAGGCATCGGCCAGCCAAATCCGCAGGCGCAGGCCCCAGTAGCTGCCGAAGCCCGTGGTGTGATGCACCATGCGGCCGTTTTTCAGCAACACCACCGTGGGCGTGACCGCGATTTGCCATTGGCGCGACAGGTTGCCGTCGGCATCGTTGACATTGGGGAAGGTCAGACCGTGCTGCCGCATATAGGCGGCCACGTCCGCATCGCTGCCCGAGCGCAGGGCCACACCCAATACGGGAATGCCCGCCTGATGCAGCTTTTCGACATCGGGCGAAGTGTAGCGGCAGATGCCGCACCAGCTGCCCCAGAAATACAAGACAGCGGTTTGCCGGCGGCTGATTTCGTCTAGCGAAACGCTTTGCTGCGCCAAAGTTTGCAGGGGCTGCGCCGTCGGCCAATCAGGCTGAACCGGTGCGCGCCACCGGTCAACAGCAAAGGAAATAACGGCGAATAAAGCCAAAGCCTGTAAAAAGTGCCACAAATAAGTGCGTAAAGTCTTCATGGTCGGTTGCTTGCGGGAAAAACAAAACAGGCCGTTTCCGGCCTGTTTAATCAATGCTTATCAACGTTTTTTCACGATGCGCGTATAGACGGCCAAAATCACCACGGCCGCGATGGTGGAGGCAATCCAGCCGGCAGGTTGGCCGACTTGGTACCAGCCCGCGGATTGACCGACAAAACCGGCCAGCGCCGCACCGGCAATACCCAGCAGCGTCGTCATAATAAAGCCCAGGTTGTCGTTGCCCGGATGCAGGATTTTGGCCAAAACGCCAACGACAAAACCGACAATAATCGTACCTAACCAGCTCATGTTTTTCCTTTCTTCTGATGTTGTGCGCGATACCGCCCGAGCGCCATTGTGATACGGTATGGGGGTATCTGAGATTTGGGGTATCATGATACCGAGTAAACAGGCGCAGGTCTGTGATGCTTGCATGATTTTTCATAAATTAAGAAACTTTATGTAAGCATCGCAAACGATAGTTTTTAAATGCTTGGCGTATAAGGCAGGACGCTAAATCGGCAAAGCGCACGCCCTTTCTACCCATTTGGCGCAAATAACGGTACAATTCCAGCCAAGCAAAATTACTTGACCGGCCATATTATGAGCGTAACCATTCTTGCCGTCGCCAACCAGAAAGGCGGCGTCGGTAAAACCACCACCACCGTCAACCTTGCCGCCTCGCTGGCCAAGCGCGGGCAGCGCGTTTTGGTGGTTGACCTCGACCCGCAGGGCAATGCCACAACGGGCAGCGGCATCGACAAAGCCAGCATTGAAAACGGCGTGTACCAAGTCGTCTTGGGCGAAGCCGACATCCGCTCCGCCGCCGTACGCAGCGAAGAGGGCGGCTACGATGTGCTGGGTGCCAACCGCGCGCTGGCGGGGGCGGAAATCGAGCTGGTGCAGGAAATCGCCCGCGAAGTGCGCCTGAAAAACGCGCTGCAGGCGGTGGCCGACGATTATGATTTCGTATTAATCGACTGCCCGCCGTCGCTGACGCTGCTGACGCTCAACGGGCTGGTGGCGGCCAACGGCGTGATTGTGCCGATGCTGTGCGAATATTACGCGCTCGAAGGCATTTCCGATTTGGTGGCAACCGTGCGTAAAATCCGCCAGGCCATCAACCCGAAACTGGAAGTGACCGGCATTGTGCGTACCATGTTCGACAGCCGCAGCCGCCTGGTGGCGGAAGTCAGCGAGCAGCTGGCGCAGCATTTCGGCGAGCTGATGTTCGATACCGTCATCCCGCGCAATATCCGCCTGGCCGAAGCGCCGAGCCACGGTATGCCCGCGCTGGCTTATGATGCCAACGCCAAAGGCTCGCGTGCTTATCTGGCGCTGGCCGAAGAGCTGCTGCAGCGGGTGGGCAAGGCTTAATCGGCTTGGTTTAAACCGTACACCAAAGGCCGTCTGTTTTTCAGACGGCCTTTCCCTGTAATATTTTCAAAAAGGAACCCCCATGTCTGCTTACGCTATTTTCCTGCGCGACCAAATGCTCGACCAGGCGGAATACGACCGCTATCTGCAACTGGTCGCGCCTTCGCTGGCGAACTACAACGGCGAAATGCTGGTGTTCAACGATGCCATCGAAGCGCTGGAAGGCGCACCTGCCGACGGTTCGGTGGTCATCAAATTCCCCGATATGGCCACCGCCCGCGCGTGGTACAACGGCCCGGAATACGCGCCTTACCGCGATATCCGTATCAACGCGACCGTGGGGCGCGCGGTATTGGTGGAAGGTTTGGCAGGATAAGGTTTGCCTGCATGATGATAAAAAAGCCGTCTGAAAAACGCACAGCGTGTTTTTCAGACGGCTTTTTTACAGCCCAATAGGCTACCTGAATACTTTCTCGTCAAAGCGTTTCGCGTAAGCCGTTAAATTGGCTTGGCTGCGGGCGTATTGCGACAGCGGCGTGTCGATATCCGACCACAGCAATACGGAGATGATGGTGGCAACCGATAAATCTGCCGAGCTGATTTCGCTGCCGAACAGAAAGTCTTTGTCGCCCAAATAGTCTTTAACCGCATCGACATCGGCCCTGCCGAAATCGTAGATTTCTTCACGGCTGTGCCGTCCCAAGCCTTGCGCGTGGAGCTGGCCGGTGAGTTTATCGAACAAAAATTGGTAAAAGCCATCGGCTTCTTCCTGCGGCAGGCCGCCGAGCATGGATTTCATCACCCAGTCTTTGCCGGCGGGGTCGATGAAAAAAGCGTAGTTGTTGACCCAGTGCAAATGCTCTTCGGCCAAACGGCGGAATGCTTCGCCGACGGCTTTTTGCTCGCGGCTCAAGTGTGCGTCCAAATCAAAGCCGTATTTTTCGGTCAGATAGCGTTGGATGTGGCTGCTGTCGGGGATAATCACGCCGTTGTCGTCCAAAACGGGGATTTTGCCTTTGGGCATATTGGCGATATTGGTGACATATTCGCGCTCAAACGGCAAACCTGCCAAAATCAGCAGGGCTTCGGCTTTCCATGAAAACGCGGAAGTGCTGCGTACATTGCCGTGGGCGGTCGGGTAGCCGCTGGCGGTATAGAGTTTCAACATTTTAGTTCCTTTCCGTTTATAAAAGGCCGTCTGAAAATACGCAGTGTGTTTTTCAGACGGCCTTTCCGCATATTTCGGATTAGCGCAGGGCTTTCACCGGTGTGAAACCCAATACGCCCGCAGACGATTCGCCTTGCACGTCGCCGACATACAGGGCGACTTGGGCGCGGAAGCGTTCTGCGCCGTCGCGGTCGGCCATAAAGCGTTCAAACTCTTTCAGGTTGGCGTTGGGGTATTGCCAGATGTGTTTGTAACCGGCCGGCGGGGCGACGTCGGTGCGTACCGGCCACATATACCAAACATTTTGCTGCGTATCTTTATCCAGCAGCCAGCTCAGGTAGAGTTTGGCGGCGGCGGGGTGTTGGGCGTCTTTCAAAATCGCGGCGCGCTGTGCCCAGGCGACGAAGCCGTCTTTTTCAGGCAGGATAAAGCGTGAGGCGGCGGAAGCGTCGGGTTTCAGCATGCCGTCGGTGCTGAAGGTGGCGGCGTATTTGCCGGACTCTACTTCATCGGCCGGTGCTTGTGTGCCGCGCACGAAATGCGGCTGCTGTTTCATCAGGTTTTCCAGCCAGCTCCAGCCGTGGCGGTCAATGGTTTGCTTGTACCAGAATAAAACCGCGTCGTCGTCGTTGGGGTAGGTGGAAATGATTTTGCCTTTGAGGGCGGGATTGAGGTAGTCGTTGGCTTCGCGCGGTGCTTTCACGCCGCCCAAGGCGCTTTGGTTGGAAACGTTGCTGAATGCGTCGACAAATACGCCCGTCCACGCGCCGTCTTGGTCTTTGAACTCTTTATAGACTTTGTCCCAGCCTATGGGCTTGTATTTCAGCAAAACGCCTTCGGATTTCCAGCGCGGGAAGTCTTGCAGGGTTTGCAGCTGTACGACGTCGGCGACGACGTTTTTATTGGTGAGCTGCCAATCGATGCGGGCGTCGTGCACTTTGCTGTAATCGACGACGGTGTCCAGCGTCATGCCGGGGAAACGTTTTTCAAATGCGGCTTTGATGCCGTTTTGCTGTTCGGGGGTGTCGCCGCCGGCATACACCACCAGCCGACCACCTTCTTTCAATGCGGCGCGGTAGAGTTGGTCCATGCTCTGCGTTTCCACGCCGACGGCCTGTACTTGCGCGGCGGCGGCCAGCGCGGCGATGCCGAATGCGGCCAGGGTTTTGTTTGCTTTCATGTTTTTTCCTTTGTGATGCGGGCGGCAGCCCTGAGTAGATGGAAGTTATTTTATTGTTTTCTTAAATGTGAAACAATATTGAATTGAGAAAGGTAATATTAATAAATAGGAAACAGGCCGTCTGAAAATCATGATTTTTCAGACGGCCTGTTTTTATTCAAACAACCGCCCCTGCGCCAATAAATGCTTCACGGGGGCGAAATCGCGGCGGTGTTCGGGCAGCACGCCGTATTGCTGCAGCGCGGCCAGATGCTGCGCCGTGCCGTAGCCTTTGTGTTTTTCGAAACCGTATTGCGGATAACGTTCTGCCAGTGCATACATTTCGGCATCGCGCGCGGTTTTGGCGAGCACGGAGGCGGCGGAAATTTCGATGATTTTGCTGTCGCCTTTGACTACGGCTTCGGTGGGGATGCCCAAATCTTTCGGCACGCGGTTGCCGTCTATCCATACTTTGTGCGGTGCAACCGCCAAGCCCTGCACGGCGCGGGTCATGGCCAGCATGGTGGCGTGCAGGATATTCAGTTCGGCGATTTCCTGCGGGTCGGCGGCGGCGATGCACCAGGCAACGGCCTGCTTTTTAATCATCGCGGCGAGCAGGTCGCGTTTTTTTTCGCTGAGTTTTTTGGAATCGGTCAGGCCGGGCAGGTCGTAATTTTCGGGCAGTATAACGGCGGCGGCAAACACGCTGCCGACCAGCGGCCCACGCCCGGCTTCATCGACGCCGGCGGTGAGGTATGGGGTCATGGTGGGATAAGGGGGAAAGGGGTTAAAAAGGCGTTTTAGACGGCTTGGGCAGGTTGGGGTGGAATCATAACGGCCATCAGTGACAGTGAATGCCGTCTGAAATCTATACATCGCCACCACCTTTACAAAATATAACTAAAACACACTGGATAGTAACTACGCATTTTGTTATATTTTCGCAATTGTGAAAATATTTCGCTCATGAATTTAAATTAGATTTAGATTAAAAGGATATTTATATGAATTTATTTAATCTCCGTACTCTCTTGGGCCTCACTACTACTGAGGCTGGGCAACTTTTACATGTCACTCGCCGAACTTGGGAGCTATGGGAATCTGGAAAGCAAAAAATTCCCCCTGCAAAAGAAGAGTTGCTTCTCAAAAAAATAGACTTATATCATGATAATAGTAGCAATGATGTTGTCGTTATTATTCAAAAAACTGGTTTATCCGAAATCCCCTTAGATGTTGTTGGTTCTAGAAATTTTCTAGCATGTGACACTATTGGGAATGATGAATATATAGTCAAATCACTGGCTATTGATAAACAATCCCTGCGACCATACGTACATAAAACGAGATTCCTAGGTACCTATAATCAGACTGCATTGAAGCACTTTTCAAACTGGAAATCACAATTAAGTGACTAATTTTCAGACGGCCTTGGCCTCTTCCAACACCGCCTGCGCTGCCAGCGCTGCGGTGTCTTTTTTCAACAATAAATGCAACTCGCGGAAATCCTGTTTCAGCGCGGCGACGGCCTCGGGGTGTTCGTACCAGTGGCTGACTGCGGCGGCGAGTTTTTCGGGCGTGGCATCGTGTTGCAGCAGCTCGGGCACGGCGGATTTGCCCAGCAGGATATTGGGCAGGCCGACGTGTTGCACTTTGACTTTGCGTTTCACATAAGCGTAAGTGAGCGCCGAAATTTTATAGCTGATGACCATCGGCCGCTTGCACAAGGCCACTTCCAGCGTGGCCGTGCCGCTGGTGACCATCACCACATCGGCGGCGGTGCAGACGGTGTCGGCTTGCTTATGCACCAGCGTAACGGGCAGCCCGGCAAATTCGGGGCGTGCCAAAATTGCGCTGATGCGCGCGCGCGTGGCTTCGGTGGCGGTGGGCAGGATAAATTGCGCCTGCGGATACTGTTTCAGCAGCAGCAAGGCCGTCTGAAAAAAGACGGGTGCCATATTATCGACTTCGCGGATTTGGCTGCCGGGCAGAATGGCAAACAGCGCGTCGGGCGGGTCGATGCCGAGCTTGGCGCGCGCGGCGGCCCTGTCGTCGTTCAGCGGCATGGTCTGCGCCATCGGGTGACCGACAAACTCCGCCTTGCCGCCCGCATCGATATACAGCTGCGGCTCCATCGGAAACAGGCACAAAACGCGGTTGACCTGATGCACGATAGTGTGGACGCGCTCCATGCGCCACGCCCACACCGAGGGGCTGACGTAATGGATGGTGGGAATGCCGGCTTTTTTGAGCTTTTCGGCCACGCCCAGATTGAAATCGGGCGCGTCGATGCCGATGAACACATCCGGGCGCAGCTGCGTTAAATCGCGGATGATGCCTTTGCGGATTTTCAGGATTTCGGGCAGGCGGCGCACCACTTCGGTAAAGCCGCGCACGGCCAGTTTTTCTTGATCGTAGAGGCTGTTGAAGCCCTCGGCTTTCATGCGCTCGCCGCCGATGCCGGTAAACACGGCATCGGGGCGGCGCGCTTTGATGGCACGGATTAAATGCGCGCCCAGCAAATCGCCGGAGGCTTCGCCGACGCAGATGGCGATGGTCAGGGGTTGGGTCATAAGCGGAGAGGGTGTAGGGCGGGGCGTGCCCCGGTTTATCGTTGTGTCGTTCTGTATAGTCGGAGAACTGAATTT
>NZ_BCWL01000059.1 GCF_001592185.1 Bergeriella denitrificans NBRC 102155 | reverse complement strand
TCGAAGCCGTCTGAAAAATGCAGCAAACAAAGCCTTGCGGCCGTCTGAACTTTTACTTCGTTCAGACGGCCTGCTCAACCTAAAAGTCAATCAGCGCGGGCAGATTTCGCTTTGGCTGAAGAAGTAGGCGATTTCGATGGCGGCGTTTTCCAAGCTGTCGGAGCCGTGTACCGCGTTAACGCTCAATGAATCGGCAAAATCCGCGCGGATGGTGCCGGGCGCGGCTTCGGCCGGATTGGTTGCACCCATCAGCTCGCGGTTTTTGGCTACGGCGTTTTCGCCTTCCAATACCTGAATCATCACGGGGCCGCTGGTCATAAACTCAACCAGCTCGCCGAAAAACGGACGCTCTTTGTGTACGGCGTAAAAGTCTTGCGCTTCGCGCACGGTCAGGTGTTTCATTTTGGCTGCGACGATACGCAGGCCGTTGTCCTCAAAACGGCTGTAAATTTTACCGATAACGTTTTTCGCCACTGCATCGGGCTTGACGATAGAAATGGTACGTTCGATAGCCATAAGGTTCTCCTTACAAATTCATAATTGGAATGATTGGAATAGTATTGCATAAGTGCGCCGCTATTCTACCAAAATTCGCTGCCGCCAGGTAAAAAGCGGCAGGCTGCTTATGCTTTTTTACCCAGCGTCAGGTGCGGCTGCTCCAGATAGACTTCCGACTGCATTTCCACCATACGGCTGGCGGTGCGGGTAAATTCCTGCGCGAAATCCCCTTCCACATAAATATCGTTGACCTCGACTTGGCTGCTGGCGCACAGCTTCACGCGGAAGTCGTACAACACGTCAATCAGCCAGGTCAGGCGGCGCGCTTCGGCTTTCTCCTGCGGCGTCAAGCGCTCCAGGCCGGATACGAACACGATTTCGTAGCGCTCTGCCAGATACAGATAATCCGCCTGCGAGCGCGGGCCGAAACACAGGGCGCGGAAATCGAACCACACCGCGCGCGCGGATTGCGCTTTATGCGGAATTTCGCGGCCGTGAATCACGCTGATGCCGGGGTTCAGGGTATCCACGCCCGACATATCTTTAAACAACGCGCCCAGCTTCTGCTCGCTGGCTTCGTCGTTCGGCACAAAGAAAATTTCTGCGGGTTTCAGGGTACGCAGGCGGTAATCTTCGCCGCCGTCCACATTCAATACGGTCAGGCTGGATTCAATCAGGGCAATGGTCGGCAGGAAGCTGCTGCGGTTTTGCCCCTGCGGGTAAAGCTCCGAGGGGGCGTAGTTGGACGTCGCCACCACCACCACGCCTTCATTGAGCAGGTTTTCCAGCAGACGACCCAAAATCATGGCGTCGGCAATATCGCTGACGTGAAATTCGTCGAAACACAGCACGCGGGTTTCGCCCGCGATTTCCAAAGCCACGGCTTTCAGCGGATTGGCTTCGCTTTTCAGCCCTTTGAGGCGGTTGTGGATTTCGGCCATAAAGGCATGGAAGTGGACGCGGCGTTTGCGCTTATACGGCAGGCAGCCGAAAAACGCGTCCATCAGAAAACTTTTCCCCCGCCCTACGCCGCCGTAGAAATACAGGCCTTTGGGCACTTGCGGCGAACGCAGGCTGCGCCCCAAAAAGCGGTTGCGCTTGCGCTTGAACATCATCAGCTCGGTCCACAAGCGGTCCAAATACTCGATGGCTTCTGCCTGCGCCTTATCGCTGATAAAGCCGGGCTGCTGCGCCGCTGCCTGATACCAGGTCAGGGGGCTGTGGTTGTCGAAAGACGGCGGGACAAACAAATTTTCTCTATCGCTCATGCTTTAACCTTATTTTCATTATCGTGGATTGTGTGCCGGGCAGACGGCTTTTTCAGACGGCCATGCCCCGTTTTCGGCATTATAAATGATTTCAGACGGCCTCCAAGCCCCTTACGGCGATTTATATGACGAAATCAACCGGAAACGGGCAAAAAGGCAGCAAGTGCCGCCTATGCTTGACAAACAGGCATAAAAAAACGCCGCATTTCTGCGGCATTTGCTTGCTGGTTTTATTTGGCGCTTTCTTGCAACGCCATGTCCACGCGCTCGCGCAATTCTTTGCCCGGCTTAAAGTGCGGAACGTGCTTTTCGGGCACTTCCACGCGCTCGCCGGTTTTCGGATTGCGGCCGATTCGGGCCGGACGATGGTTCAAGTCGAAGCTGCCGAAACCGCGGATTTCAATGCGTTGGCCGCGAGCCAGCGAACGGGTCATGGTATCGACCAACACCTTTACGCTGTACTCGACATCTTTAGCCATCAGCTGGTTACCGTTTTTTTCGGCAAAAACTTCTGCCAAACGAACCATTAATTCAGACTTGGTCATCTTGTCTGCAACCTTATTCTTGGTCGCCTGACAGTTTGGCTTTCAGCAAGTCGCCCAAGCTGGTGGTACCGGCATTGGCAGTCGCAGCGGCGTTCACAGAGTTCAGCGCGTCGCGGCTTTCTTTGGCGTCTTTTGCTTTCACAGACAGGCGGATGCTGCGGTTTTTGCGGTCAACGGTTACGATGACGGCTTCCACTTCATCACCGGCGTTCAGCTTGGTAGACAGGTCTTCCACGCGGTCGGCGGCAAATTCGGCAGCAGGCAGGTAAGCCTCGACTTCTTCAGTCAGAGCGATAACCGCGCCTTTGGCGTCAACGTTTTTCACCGTGCCTTTCACCAGCGCGCCTTTGTCGTTGACGCTGATGAAGTTGTTGAACGGATCGCCTTCCAGCTGTTTGATGCCCAAAGAGATGCGCTCTTTGTCCACATCGATGGCCAATACAACGGCTTCAACTTCTTCGCCTTTTTTGTATTTGCGTACGGCTTCTTCGCCGGACTCGGTCCAAGACAGGTCAGACAGGTGAACCAGGCCGTCGATGCCGCCCGGCAGACCTACGAATACGCCGAAGTCGGTGATGGATTTAACCGCACCGGACAGTTTGTCGCCTTTATTGTGGTTGGCGGCAAACTCTTCCCAAGGATTGGCTTGGCATTGTTTCATACCCAAAGAGATACGGCGGCGGTCTTCGTCGATTTCCAGAATCATCACTTCGACTTCGTCGCCCAGCTGTACGACTTTGCTCGGGTGTACGTTTTTGTTGGTCCAATCCATTTCGGAAACGTGTACCAGACCTTCGATGCCTTGTTCGATTTCAACGAACGCGCCGTAGTCGGTCAGGTTGGACACTTTACCGAAGATGCGGGTACCTTGCGGGTAACGGCGGGTCAGACCGCTCCAAGGATCTTCGCCCAATTGTTTCATACCCAGAGAGACGCGTTGTTTGTCTTGGTCGAATTTCAAGACTTTGGCTTCTACTTCTTGGCCGACTTCCAACACTTCGCTCGGGTGTTTCACGCGGCGCCATGCCAGGTCGGTGATGTGCAGCAGGCCGTCGATGCCGCCCAAATCAACGAACGCACCGTAGTCGGTGATGTTTTTAACGATACCTTTAACCACTGCGCCTTCCTGCAGGTTTTCCAGCAGGGCTTTGCGCTCTTCGCCCAAAGTGGCTTCCAAAACGGCGCGGCGGGATACCACCACGTTGTTGCGTTTTTTGTCCAATTTGATGACTTTGAATTCGATTTCTTTGCCTTCAAAGTGCGAAGTGTCTTTCACAGGGCGCACGTCAACCAGCGAACCCGGCAGGAATGCGCGGATGCTGTTGATCATCACGGTCAGGCCGCCTTTGACTTTGCCGTTGATCACGCCGGACAGGATGTCGCCGTTTTCCATGGCTTCTTCCAAAGCAATCCAGTCGGCAGCGCGTTTGGCTTTTTCGCGTGACAGTTTGGTTTCACCGAAGCCGTTTTCAACGGATTCGATGGTAACGGTCACGAAGTCGCCTACTTTTACTTCAATCTCGCCCTGGGCGTTTTTGAATTCAGCTACATCAATCAGAGATTCTGATTTCAAACCTGCGTTTACAGTCACGAAGTTTTGGTCGATACCCACCACTTCGGCAGTAATCACCTCACCTGGGTTCATCTCTTGCAGGGTGAAGCTTTCTTCCAACAACTGGGCAAAATTTTCCATAGTCATATTAACTCTTTTCGGTACACCGCCAAGGGGTGCGGGTTTGGTTGGGAAACATCTGCCGCCCTTGGCGCGGCAGACGGATAAAGCACGTATTCTCAGACGGCCTTTTACGCAAAAAGGCCGTCTGAAAACCGAATTTTCGGATTATACCGTAATTTTCAAACTTTATGATACCAATCAAGCACTTTTTTTACGGTTTCTTCGATACCCAAGTCCGTGGTATCCAGCAGCTCGGCATCGGGCAGCTGCTGCAGCGGCGCAACGGCGCGACGGCGGTCGGCTTCATCGCGTGCTTCGATGTCCGCCAAAATGCGGTCGAACGCTACGCCCTCGCACGGCAGGCCGATTTGCTTGGCGCGGCGCTCGGCACGCACGCGTGCGCTGGCGGTCAGAAAAATCTTCAACTGCGCCTGCGGGAAAATCACCGAGCCGATGTCGCGCCCGTCGGCCACCAAGCCTTTATCGGTCAGAAAATCGCGCTGGCGCTGCAACAGGGCGGCGCGCACTTCGGGCAGCTGCGCCACCGCCGATGCGCCCATGCCGATGGCTTCGCTGCGGATATCGGCAGAAACGTCCTCGCCGTCAAGCAGCACCGCGCCTCCGTCGAAACGCACCGGCAGGTTTTCCGCCAGCGCGGCCACGCCTGCGGCGTCCGTCCATTCCACATGCTGTTTTTGTGCATACAGCGCGGTCAGGCGGTATAAGGCGCCGGAATCCAAATAGTCGAAACCCAAAGCGGCGGCCACGCGTGCGGCGACCGTACCCTTGCCGGAGGCGCTGGGACCGTCGATGGCGATTACTTTCTGTGTGTCTGACATGCGGCTAATCTCCCGTATGTATAGTCGAAGCGTAATTTCTGCTACGGCATTGGCTCGCCTTATATCAGAATTTACGCTCCGACTATATAATGCCGATTGCGACGGACAGGCCGTCTGAAAAATATCTGTGCCTGCATTATAAGGAATTTCCGCCGTTTTTTTAAGCCCGCTAAAGCGGCAGGTCGGTATCCGATTTCACCACCAAAAGCGGAATGTCGGTTTTGATGTTTTGCACGCCCGGAATCTGCGCCAGATAATCGGTTTGGAAACGCCAATAATCCTGCAAATCCGCCGCCACGATACGCAGCAGGAAATCGCTGTCGCCCGCCATCAGATGGCATTCGGTAATCTGTTTCAGACGGCCTACTGCCTCGGTAAAACCGCTGACCGTCTCCCCGTCCTGCCCTTTCAGCCATACCCGCGCGAATACGGTAAAGCCCAATCCGACCTTGCCCGCATTCAGCTTGGCGCTGTAACGCTCGATGATGCCCTCTTCTTCCAGCAGTTTGACCCGCCTGAGGCAGGAAGACGGCGACAGGCCGATCTGCTTGGCCAATTCGACATTCTGCAATCTGCCGTCCTGCTGCAGGGCTTTCAAAATCTTTCTGTCGGTGTTATCCGGCTTCATAGGCACTCCGTTCGAATATTTTACCGTTTTATGAAATCCAATGCCGATATTAGCCAAAAAAAGCGTTTATTTGCAACCCAATGCCGTCTGAAAAACTTTATAATGCCTGCCTGACGCTTCCAAACGAAATATGACCATGACAACTTCTCCACAATCCGAATTTACGCGCGGCATGAAAGAATGCTCGCCCATGCTCATCGGCCTTTTGCCTTGGGCGCTGATTCTCGGCGTACAGGGCGGGCAGAAAGGCATGAGCTGGCTGGAAATGCTGATGATGACTTCCATGAATTTCGCCGGCGGCTCGGAGTTTGCCGCGGTGAATCTGTGGGCGCACCCGCTGCCGGTGCTGCTGATTGCGACGGTCACGTTTATGATTAATTCGCGCCATATCCTGATGGGTGCGGCGCTGGCGCCTTATTTGAAAGACATGCCGCTGAAAAAGGTGATGCCCGCGCTGTTTTTTATGTGCGACGAAACGTGGGCGATGGGTTTGGCGGAGGCGCAAAAGCGTAAAGCGCAGGGGCTGCCTGCGTTTAATATGCCGTATTACGCGGGTACTTGCGCGGTGATGTATCTTTGTTGGGCCTGCTTTGCCGCGCTGGGTGCGGCGGTCGGGCCGATGTTCGACGATGTAGCCGCCTGGGGTTTCGGCATGGCGTTTCCCGCTGTATTTCTGGTATTGATGCGCGGCATGTGGAAAGGCTTTGCCGCCGCCCGTCCGTGGCTGGTAAGCCTGGTTACGGCCGCCGTGACTTATCTGTCGGCAGACGGCGCGTGGTATGTGCCTGCCGGTGCGCTGGCCGGATTGCTGTCGGCCTATTATTGGGGAGAACGGAAATGACGGTGGCTTTCGATTCTTTTTTGGTGTTTCTCGCCATGCTGGCCGTAACCTACTCCACCCGCTTAATCGGCTTTTTCGCGCTGCGCAACCGCACTTTAAGCCCCCACGCCCAAGCCGTGATGGCCGCCGCGCCGGGCTGTGTGCTGATTTCGGTGATTGCGCCGTATTTCGTGTCCGACAAACCGCACGAGCTGATCGCCATCGCGCTTACCGTCATCGCCGCCAGCCGCTTCTCCATGCTGACCACGGTATTGGTGGGCGTGGGCACTTCGGGATTGTTGGGTTATTTGATGCGCTGAGCGGCTGCGTGTTTCGCCTCGCATAACGACTTCATCTTTTTCTCTTTAAACGTCAAAGCCGTCTGAAAATACAATTTTCAGACGGCTTTATCATATCCTACACCTGCCCTGCTGCCGGCAGATTGCGCTCAAACGGCTATTTTCTTTGAAAAACGGCGGCGAAAAATCCGTCGGTATGATGCGCGGCGGAATTCAGGCTCAGGTACGGGCCGGTGTTCAAATCCACTTTCAGGCCGGCCAGCAGGCTGCTGCAATCCATCAGCTCGAATTCGGGATGTTCCGCCAAAAAGCGTTCGGCCTGCATTTCGTTTTCTTCCGGCAGCACCGAGCAGGTGGCATACACCAAACGACCCTGCTCTTTCACCAATCCGGCGGCGGCATCCAAGATGCTGTGCTGCTGTTCCAAAAGTTTGGCGATGGTGTCGGGAGACTGGCGGTATTTCAAATCGGGATTGCGGCGCAGCGTGCCCAAGCCGGAGCACGGGGCATCGACCAGCACGCGGTCGGCTTTGCCGCTCAGGCGGGCGATGCGCGGATCGTGTTCGCTGCTGATGCGCTCGGGGTGGATATTGGTCAGACCGGCGCGGGTCATGCGCGGCTTGAGGTTGGCCAGACGTTTTTCGGCAATATCAAACGCGTAAATGCGGCCTTTATTGGCCATTTGCGCGCCGACAGCCAGGGTTTTGCCGCCCGCGCCGGCGCAGAAATCGACCACGATTTCGCCGCGTTTCGCGCCCAGCAGCAGCGCCAGCAGCTGGCTGCCTTCGTCCTGCACTTCCAATGCGCCGTCCAAAAACAGGGGGTGTTTGTTGAGCGCGATTTTTTCCTGCAAACGGATGCCCCAGGGCGAAAACGGCGCGGCTTCGGCGGCGATGCCTTCGCTTTGCAGCTGCGCCAACGCTTTATCGCGCTTGGTTTTCAGGGTGTTGACGCGGATATCCAGCGGCGCGGGGTTGCTGATGCTGCGGCCGAATGCGAGGATTTCGTCGTCGGAAAGATGCTGCTGCAAACGCTCAACCAGCCATTGCGGCAGCTCGGCGGCGGTGTTCAGGCCGTCTGAAAATTCGCTTTTGCGGCTTTTCAGACGGCTGAGAAAGGCTTGCTCGTCTTCGTCCAAAATATCCTGCAGGCGGCCGATGTTGATGCTGCGTCCCAACACCAGCGCGGCCAATGCGGCTTTGCGCGGCTGCTCGGACGGGCGGCGCAGCGATGCGGCGATTTTCTGGTAATGGCGCAGGGCGGCAAAAGCGGTTTCGGCGATTTCGTGGCGGTCTTGGCGGCCGAGCTTTTTATGGGCGCGGAAATAGGCGGAAAGTACGGCATCGGCGGGCTGCTTAAAAGTCAGCATGTCGGCCAATACGGCGGCGGTGTGTTCGATTTGGATGGGATTCATGGCGTTTGCGTGTCGGTATCTGCACAGGCTGGGAATGTGCGGCGCTCATTCTGCCCGAATGCGGCGGTAAAACAGCGGAAAAGGCCGTCTGAAAACGGAAGGCTTTCCACCCCTGTTTTCAGACGGCTCCCTTAGGCGTTGCAGGCGGCTTAGGCCTGTTGGTTCCAACGCTCGATGGATTCTTTAATCACTTCTTTGGCTTCTTCCGCATCGCCCCATTTGGTGACTTGGGTGGTGCCGGCTTTTTTCAGGTCTTTGTAGTGATTGAAGTGGAATTCGATTTGTTTGATTAACTGCTGCGGCAGGTCGGCCAGGGTTTTGTAGGCGTTGCCGTTGTTGCGGTCGTCGGCCGGTACGCAGACGATTTTATCGTCCACTTCGCCGTCGTCCACGAATTTCATCACGCCGATAACGCGCGCTTCGAGGAATACGCCGGTTGCCAGCGGCTGCTCGGTCACCAGCAATACGTCCAATTCGTCGCCGTCTTCGTCCAGCGTTTGCGGGATAAAGCCGTAGTTGGTCGGCTTGGCGAAAATAGCAGGCTCGACGCGGTCGAGTTGGAAGGCCGCCAGCTTGCGGTTCCATTCGATTTTGTGGTTGCTGCCCTGCGGGATTTCGTTCACAACATTGATAATGCCGCCGTCCACATCGCCCGGGGTCAGGATTTGGTTGAAATCAGCCATGATATTCCTTTTTTAAATAAGTCTGTCCAAACTTGGAAAGTATAGCAAACAACCGGCCGTCTGAAAAAGCAAATTTCGCCTGCGCGTTTTCAGACGGCCTTTTTTGCGGACACGGTGCTACAATACGCCGTTACCGCAATCTCAAATGCAAGGAATCCCATGAAAGCCTATCAAGACTTAATGCGCCATGTGCTCGAACACGGTACCGACAAATCCGACCGCACGGGCACGGGTACGCGCTCGGTATTCGGCTACCAAATGCGTTTCGATTTGAGCGAAGGCTTCCCGCTTTTAACCACCAAAAAGCTGCATCTGCGCTCCATTATTCACGAGCTGCTGTGGTTTCTCAAAGGCGACACCAACATCAAATATCTGAAAGACAATCAGGTATCTATTTGGGACGAATGGGCGGACGAAAACGGCGACTTAGGTCCGGTTTACGGCTACCAGTGGCGCAGCTGGCCCGCGCCCGACGGCCGCCATATCGACCAAATCAGCAATCTGGTGGCGCAAATCAAAAACAACCCCGATTCCCGCCGCCTGATTGTGTCGGCCTGGAATCCGGCGCTGGTGGACGAAATGGCGTTGCCGCCCTGCCACGCACTGTTTCAGTTTTATGTAGCCGACGGCAAACTTTCCTGCCAGCTGTACCAGCGCAGCGCCGATATTTTCCTGGGCGTGCCGTTCAATATTGCCAGCTACGCGCTGCTGACGATGATGATGGCGCAAGTATGCGGCCTGCAGCCGGGTGAGTTTATCCACACCTTCGGCGACGCGCATTTGTACAGCAATCATTTCGAGCAGGCCGAATTACAGCTCACCCGCGAGCCGCGCGCGCTGCCGACCATGACGCTGAACCCTGAAGTCAAAGATTTGTTTGATTTCAAGTTTGAAGATTTTGAATTAAGCGGCTACGACCCGCACCCGCATATCAAAGCGGCGGTCGCGGTATAAACGGCAAGCCCGACCACATGAAAACCGAAAAACAGAAAATGCTCGACCACGAGCTTTATGACGCCAACCACAATCCCGAATTGGCCGCCGAACGCTTGGCCGCCAAAGATTTGTGTTTTGAATTCAACCAAACACGGCCGTCTGAAAGCGGCAGGCAAACCGAAATTTTACGCAAACTGCTGGGTAAAACGCCGCAATCGTTTTTCATCACCCAGCCGTTTTGGTGCGATTACGGCTACAACATCGAATTGGGCGACAATTTCTATGCCAACCACAATCTGGTGATTCTCGACGCGGCGAAAGTCACTTTCGGACGCAACGTCTTCATCGCGCCCGACTGCGGCTTTTACACCGCCGGACACCCCGTCGACAGCGGGCGGCGCAATCAGGGTTTGGAATACGCGCACCCGATTACGGTGGGCGACGATGTGTGGATAGGCGGCGGCGTCAAAGTCATGCCGGGCGTAACCATCGGCAGCAATGTCGTGATTGCCGCGGGCAGCGTGGTAACCCGGGATATTCCCGACAACGTTGTCGCCGCCGGCGTACCCTGCCGCGTAGTGCGGGCGATTACCGAAGCGGATAGGGAAAATCCGCACCGTTTCGGAAAATAAAGTCATTCAACATCGGAACCATACGGCATTTCCGCGCTTCAGCGCACCCGCTTTATGCCGTATATTCAGACCATAAAAACCCATC
>NZ_BCWL01000058.1 GCF_001592185.1 Bergeriella denitrificans NBRC 102155 | reverse complement strand
TGACACAAAAGGCTGCAACGTGAACCATCGGCGGTTCTGCTCTCTGTTCCACTTTCCGTCGCGTTACCGCGCCCGGCCGTTAGCCGGCATTCTGCTCTTTGGAGCCCGGACTTTCCTCCCCGTATGCCTTACGCGATACGCGGCGACTGTCTGTCCGGGCGGTGTGCGGGCGGATTATAGCATGGAACGGGAAAGGCCGTCTGAAAACGGATTTTCAGACGGCCTTTGCGTTTGCTGCGAAAGGTCGGTTAGGTTGCAAACCTAACATTTCCATAAATGGTGATGTGACGCATTTCTCGTAGGGCGGGGTTGCCATCCCGCCACTCATTCGCAGAATGAGAAACGTTCGGGCTCAATCCATCAGAAAAGCGGCGGGGTGGCAACCTCGCCCTACGGCATGATGTGTTGGGATGGTCTCCCGACCTACGCATTTTTTGTGGTACTCAATGCTTCCGCGCAGTCACAAATTCCGCCAGCTGCCGCAAATGCGTGGCTTTTTCGCCGAACGGCTGCAACAATGCTACGGCTTCGGCGACCAGTGCTTCGGCGTAGGCGCGGGCTTCGTTCAAGCCCATCAGCTTCACATAAGTCGGCTTGTCGTTGTCCGCATCCTTGCCTGCGGTTTTGCCCAATGTGGCGGTGTCGGCTTCGCAGTCGAGCACATCATCAATCACTTGGAAAGCGAGGCCGAGCTTGGCGGCGTAGCGGTCGAGGCGGTCGATTTCACCGTCGCCCAAACCGGGGCAGGCGAGTGCGCCTAAAACCACGGCGGCGCGGATAAGCGCACCGGTTTTGAGGCCGTGCATCTGCTCCAATTCAGCTTGGTTCATCGGTTTGCCGACATTGGCCAAATCGATGGCCTGTCCGCCCGCCATACCGAGGCTGCCGCTGGCTTGGGCCAATACAGACAACATTTTGAGTTGGCGAGCGGCGGGCAAGGCGGTCGGGCGGCTCAATACCTCAAACGCCTGCGTTTGCAGCGCGTCGCCGACCAAGAGCGCGGTGGCTTCGTCGTATTGCACATGGCAGGTCGGCTTGCCTCGGCGCAGACTGTCGTTGTCCATCGGCGGCATATCGTCATGCACCAATGAATAGACGTGCACCATCTCAATCGCGCCCATCGCCTGCTCAACGGCGGCTAAATCGGCATCGCCCAATTCGGAAGCGGCCAATACCAGCAAGGGGCGCAGGCGTTTGCCGCCGCCGAGGGTGACGTAACGCATGGCTTCGTGCAGCTTTTGCGGCAGCTCGTTTTCAGACGGCAGCAGGCGCTCCAGCACCAGCTCGGTTTGCGCTTGGGCTTTTTGCTGCCAGGCTTTCAAATCATTCGCTCGGGTCAAGGCTCAGCTCCTTCATTTCGCCGGCATCCAATACCTGTAATTTCTGTTCGACATCGGCCAGCTTGTTTTGGCAATACTGCACCAGCTCGTTGCCTTCCTGATAGGCGGCCAGCGCGTCTTCCAGCGGCATATCGCTGCTCTGCATGGCTTGCGTCAGCGCTTCGAGGCGTTTGACGGCTTCTTCAAAAGATTTGGGGGCGGCGTTTTTTTTCATGGTTACGGGGCGGTAAAACAAAAAGGCATTGTAGCATTTTTAGGCGGGCAAGGCCGTTTTTCACGCAGGCGCTGCCGAAAGAGGCTGCCGAAATGCTAAAATATAGTTGGAGAAATTAATTTTTCCGACTATACCTGCTTCCCGCCCATTTTTCAGACGGCCTTTCATGCTTACCGACCTCGAAAAAAACGCCATCCGCGACCACTACCAAAACATCGGCAAAAACCTGCCCAATTTCCGCCCGCGCGCCGCGCAGCGGGAAATGATTGCGGCGGTGGCCAACGCGTTTTCACGCACTTTGGTGCGCGAAGAAGGCGGCGAAGCACCCAAACGCGAGGGCGAGAGTATTGCCGTTATCGAAGGGCCGACCGGCGTGGGCAAATCGCTGGCTTACCTGCTGGCGGGCGGCATCATGGCGCAGACGCGCGGCAAACGGCTGATTGTGTCCAGCGCAACCGTTGCACTGCAAGAGCAGCTGGTTGACCGCGATTTACCGTTTTTAGTAGAAAAAAGCGGCTTGGAGCTCACATTTGCACTGGCCAAAGGACGCGGACGCTATCTTTGCCCCTACAAACTCTACCAGCTCACTCAAGGCAGCGCGCAGCAGAGCCTGCTCGGATTTGAAGCCCCCGCCGCGTTATGGGATACCAAGCCGAAAAAAGAAGAGCTGGACACTTTGCGCACGCTGGCCGACGAATTTGCCGCCCGCCGTTACAACGGCGACCGCGACGCATGGCCGGAAAAAATCGACGACGGCTTGTGGCTCCGCATCACCAACGACCGTCACGGCTGCCTGAAAGCCGCCTGTCCCAACCGCGCCGAATGCCCGTTTTATCTGGCGCGCGATGTTTTGGAAACGGTTGACGTCGTCGTCGCCAACCATGACCTGCTGTTGTCCGACATCAGCATGGGCGGCGGCGTCATCCTGCCCGCGCCCGAAAACAGCTTTTACTGCATAGACGAAGCACACCACCTGCCGAAAAAAGCCCTGAGCCAGTTTGCCGCCGAACATTCATGGAACACCGCCGCATGGTCGCTGGAAAAACTGCCGCAAATCACGGGTAAAATCGCCGCCGTCACCGACAAAGCGGAGTTGGCAAACTTGGCCGACGAAGCCGCCGTATCGCTGCTCGACAGCCTGCACGAATGGCAATTCCACCTTGCCGAAGAACCCGAAATGAGCATCAGGCCGTCCCACGGGGAGGCTTCGCACTCTGAAACCAACAGCGATTTCAACCGCAAAAACAGCGAACCGACCTGGCTGTGGCAGGACGGCAAAATTCCCGAAGGCTTGGAACTTTTGGTTTCCAATACCGCCGTTGCCGCCAAAAGCCTGCTCAAACACACCTACGGCCTGAACGACGCACTCTCCGCCGCCCGCCGCGACAAAGAGCAGGACAGCGTCCTCATCGACCGCCTCAGCAGCGAATTCGGCCTGTTTACCGCCCGCATCGAACAAATCAGCGCCGTATGGGATTTATTTGCCACCGTGCCCGCAGAAGGCGAAGCACCCTTGGCCAAATGGATTACCCGCCGCATCGACGACAAAAACGACTATATCTTCAACGCCAGCCCCATCAGCAGCGCCAACCATCTGGCCAACAGCCTGTGGCGGCGGGCAGCCGGTGCCGTATTGACCTCAGCCACCCTGCAATCGCTGGGCAACTTCAATCTGCTGCTGCGGCAAACCGGCCTCGTCTGGCTGCCCGAAACCACCACATTGGCATTGCAAAGCCCGTTCGATTTCGAAGCACAAGGCGAACTGTATCTCCCGCCCGTGCACGCCAGCCCCAAAGACCCCGCCGCGCATACCGCCGCCATCGTCGAATGGCTGCCCAAGCTCATTTCCGCCGAAGAAGCCATCGGCACGCTGGTACTCTTCTCCTCGCGCAAACAAATGCAGGACGTCGCCCTGCGCCTGCCCGACACCTACCTGCCGCTGCTCCTGATACAGGGCGAGCTGCCCAAAGCCGTTTTGCTGCAACGCCATGACGAAGCCCTGCAGTCAGGCAAAGCCAGCATCATCTTCGGCCTCGACAGCTTCGCCGAAGGCCTCGACCTCCCCGGCGAAGCCTGCGTACAAGTCATCATCGCCAAACTGCCGTTTTCCATGCCCGACAATCCGATTGAGAAAACCCAAAACCGCTGGATCGAACAGCGCGGCGGCAACCCCTTTATCGAAATCACCGTACCCGAAGCCAGCATCAAACTCGTCCAAGCCGTCGGCCGCCTGATCCGCACCGAGCAAGACTACGGCCGCGTCACCATCCTCGACAACCGCGTCAAAACCCAACGCTACGGCCAACAGCTGCTGGCGTGTTTACCGCCGTTTAAACGGATAGGGTAGATGAAACGCTAAAAAAGGCCGTCTGAAAATCGTGATTTTCAGGCGGCTTGGGACTTTTGTAAAAGCGATTACAGCCCTCAGCCCCGTCATTCCCGCGCAGGCGGGAATCCACTTTTAAAGTTAAGAAACCTGTTTTAAAACAACAAACCGCTTATCTTCAACGGTGGATTCCCGCCTGCGCGGGAATGACGGCATTGGAAGAGGCTAATTTTCTACCAAAATACAGGCTTTCGTTCCAAGTCTGACCTGTTTCGTTTTTTAGAAACTTCACTTATATATCGTTTAATCGGTACACCCCGATAATCAAAAAAAAGGCCGTCTGAAAAATCGCCATAATGCAATTTTCAGACGGCCTTTTTAATGGTCGAACCATTGCCGTATCCGCAGCGGGCGGCAGCCCGCGCCCCACGGCACACAATTCTCGTATGTTCAGACGGCTGTTGCCGTCTGCGCTCAGGCGCGGATGCGGCGCAGCACTTCTTCACGGCCGATTAAGGCCAATACGGCATCCACGCTCGGGGTTTTGGCGGTGCCGCATACGGCCAGGCGCAGGGGCATGCCGAGTTTGCCCATTTTGATGCCTTCTTCGTCGCAGAAGGGTTTGAACAGGTCGTGAATGGCTTCGGCCGTCCAATCGTCCAAACCTTCGAGCTTGTCGGCGAAGCGCAGCATACGCGCGGGGGCTTCGTCGTCCCAGTGTTTGGCGGTGTCGGCTTCGGCGGGCGTTTGTTTTTCGTAGAAGTAAACGCATTCGTCGGCCAGCGTGTTCAAATCTTGGGCGCGGTCTTTGACGAGTGCCAACACGTTTTCCAGCGCGGGGGCGGCGGTATCGGTGATGCCGCGCACGGCCAGGCGGGGTTTCGCCAGCGCGGCGAGCGCGTCGTCGGGCGTGGCTTTGATGTGTTCGGCGTTAATCCAGTAGAGTTTTTTCAAATCCATGCGGCTTGGAGAGGGGGAGACGTCTTTCAAATCAAACCACTCGATAAACTGCTGCATGGTGAAAAATTCGTCGTCGCCGTGCGCCCAGCCGAGACGCGCCAGATAGTTGAGCATGGCTTCGGGCAGGATGCCCATGGCGCCGAAATCGGTGATGGCTACGGTGTCGCCGCTGCGCTTGGAGATTTTTTTGCCCTGCTCGTTGAGAATCATCGGCAGGTGGGCGTATTCGGGCAGAGTGGCGCCCATGGCTTTTAAGATGTTGATTTGCTTGGGTGTGTTGTTGACGTGGTCGTCGCCGCGAATCACGTGGGTGATGCCCATGTCGAAATCGTCAACGACAACGCAGAAATTGTAGGTCGGCGTGCCGTCGGCGCGGGCGATGATTAAATCGTCCAGCGCGTCGTTGGGGATGGAGATTTTACCTTTGACGAGGTCGTGCCACTCGGTTGCGCCGTCGAGCGGGGTTTTGAAGCGCACCACCGGCTCTACGCCTTCGGGTACGGGCGGCAGGGTTTTGCCGGCTTCGGGGCGCCAGCGGCGGTCGTAGGTGGCCGTGCCTTCGCGTTCGGCTTTTTCGCGCATGGCTTCCAGCTCTTCTTTGCTGCAATAGCAGTAGTAGGCCGCGCCTTTGTCTAAGAGTTCGGCCAGCACTTCTTTGTAGCGGTCGAAGCGGCGGGTTTGGTACACCACGTTGTCGGCGTTGTCGTAATTCAGGCCGACCCACTTCATGCCGTCGAGAATGACGTTGACCGATTCGGCGGTGGAGCGTGCCAGGTCGGTGTCTTCAATACGCAGCAGGAATTCGCCTTTGTGCTTTTTGGCAAACGCCCAGGAAAACAGGGCGGTGCGTACGCCGCCGATGTGCAGGTAGCCGGTGGGGCTGGGTGCGAAACGGGTTTTGACGGTCATGATGGCTTCCGATATGAAAAAGTGAAAGCGTTATTGTATAGCGTGGCGGGGGATAAACCAAGTCGGGCGAGGCGGCGGAGCCTGATGAAAAGCCGTCTGAAAACCGGCTGCCGGGCGCAGGTGAAGTTTTCAGACGGCTTTTTCAGACGGCCTTGGCGGTTTATTTAGACAAAACCAGCTTGGGCAGCCAGGTAGAAAGCTCGGGCACGGCGGCCAGCAGCACCAAAACGGCAAGCACAACGGCCAAAAAAGGAACCAGCTGCTTCACCAAAGCGCTCATTTTGACCCGGGTTTGCGCCATCACCACAAACAGGCCGGGGCCGACGGGCGGCGTGAGTACGCCGATGGCGGTGGCAATGGCGCAGACCACGCCGAACTGCACCGGATCGACGCCCAGCTGCTTCACCACGGGCATCAAAATCGGCACCAACACAATCAGCGCGCTGATGCTTTCCAAAAACATGCCCAGGAAAATCAGCACGGCGGCCACGGCCAGCATAAACCAAAACGGCGAATCCGTCAGCGAGGTAATCAGCGCGACCACTTGGTCGGGAACGCCCTGAAAAGTCAGCGCCCAGCTCAGCAGCGAGGCGGCGGCAATCAGGCCGCAGATGGTGGCGGTCAGCGTGCAGACAGACAGGAAAATGTCAAACAGGTCGCGGATGCGGATTTCCCGATAGGCAAAACACAAAACAAAAGCAATCAGCGAAGCCACCGCGCCGGCTTCGGTCGGCGTCATGATGCCGGCGGCGATGCCCACGATGATGACGCAGGGAATCATGCCCGGCAGCAGCCCGTCAAACAGGATTTTGCGTACAGGCACGCCGTCGGCGGCGCGTACGGATGCTGCCGGAATGTGTTTGCCGGCCAGGCTGAAGCCGAACACCACCGCGCACAGCCCGAAGAAAATCAGCGTGGCAGGCACGACACCCGCGATAAACAGGGGAATAATCGGCTGCACCGCCACCACGCTGTAAATAATCATCAGCATCGAGGGCGGGAAAATCGGCCCGAGCAGGCCGCCCGATACCGTCACCGCGCTGGCAAACGCCTTGTCGTAGCCCTGTTTTTCCATAGGCGGAATCATCACGCGGCTCATCACGCCGATTTGCGCCACCGCCGAGCCGAGAATGGAGGCCGCCAGCGCATTGGTGGCCAGATTGGTATAGGCCAGCCCGCCTTTCAGACGGCCGACAAACAGCTCGGTAACGGCAATCAGACGCTGCGTCAGGCCGCCTTTGTTCATGATTTCACCCACCAGCACAAACAGCGGAATGGCCAGCAGGCTGCCGGTTTCCAAAGAGTTAAACAGCTGCAGCGGCGCGCTGCTGACGAGTACGGCCTGCCCGCCGGACACCATAAACAGCAGGGCGGCGCACAAAATGGCGGCATATACCGGCAAGCCGGCCAGGAGCAGAATCAAAAATACGGTCAGGGTCAGCATGGCTCATACTCCTGTCGGTTCGTGGTGGGCGGTGGCGGGGGCATTGCCCGCGCAGCGGTTGGCCGTAGCGGCGAATTGGTGGAAGCAGAGCAGCGTCAGCGCCAGCGGCAGGGCGGCAAAGGTATGCCAGCGCGGCAGGCCGGTGGTGCCGCTGACTTCGGCCTGCACTTCGGGGCGCAGCACCCACGCCCAGGCGTAGAAACACAAGACCGCCGTCAGCGCCAGCAGCAGGATGTCGGTCAGCAGCATCACGGTTTTGCGGCTTTTCGTGCCCAGCGCGTTTACGGCGAAATCGATGCAGATGTGCTGGCGCGTGTGCGTCAGATAGGCGAGACCGAAAGCGGTGATAAAGGCCAAAAGCTGGGCGCAGATTTCTTCCGCCCAAAATAAAGGCGCGTCGAAAAAGTAGCGCAACACCACCTGCGTAATCATGATGAGCGCCAGCAGGCCGCAGAATAAAACCAAAAGCCATTGTTCGCCCCGCGCAAGGCGGCTGTCGAGGCGGTTGAGCAGGGATAGGGACATGGTGTTCTCCTTGGTCGGAATATTGTGAAACGGCGCGAGCATTTCGGGCAGCTCATTTCACGACAGTCGAAGAAAATCAGTATGAAACAAGGCGCAGTAACGCCGTATCATGCTGTGTTCGATGACTATAGATAAGGCGGTTTTTCAGACGGCCCGAAGCCGTCTGAAAACGGCATTACGGCTGTAACGCGCGGGCTTCCCGATAAAAGCGGCCCAGCAGCGCGTGGCGTTGCCGGTAGCGTTCGGCCACATCGGCGCCGATGCGGGTAAAGGGCTGCAAATCGGCTTGTTGCAGCTTCACGCCGTCTTTCAGCGCGGCCTGCAGGTTTTTCTCTTCCGCAGCGGCGGCCTGCTCATAGCCCCACAGCTCGGCTTCTTTCACGGCTTCGCGCACAATGCGGCGGCGGCGCTCGTCCAGCCCGTCCCAATAGCGTTTCGAGACCACAATCACGGCGGGAAACGCCATGTGGTTGCTCATGGTCAGATAGGGCGCTTGATGGTGGAACTTCATGCCCACGAGCGCATCCAGGTCGATGTCCACCGCGTCCAGCAGCTTGGTCGTCAGCGCGGGGGCGACTTCGGACAAGGGCAGCGGCGTGGGCGCAGCGCCGTTACCGCGCCAGTAATCTTTGTAAACCGGATTGGGAAAGGCGCGGATTTTGCGGTTTTTCAAATCATCGGGGTGGTTGACCGGCGTGAGCGACAGCACATGGCGCATTCCGGCAAAGGCGTAGCCCATGCCGATCATGCCGTGTTTGTCGAGGCTGCCGAGCATTTCCTGCGCGGCGGGCGTGGCAGCGGCGGCGGTGGCGTGTTTCACGTCGCGGAACAGATAGGGCATGGACCAGCCGAGAAAGGCCGGTTCGCGGTTGGAGAGCGAGCCTGCGGTCAGAATCGCCATCGGCATCGCGCCCGAGCGCAGCATATCCATCATCAAGCCTTCCGAGCCGAGTTTGCTCAACGGGCTGACGGCGAGCTTCATGTTGCCGCCGCTTTTGGCTTGCAGGTTTTGGTCGATTTTGACGGCAATTTTGTGCCAAACGTGGCTGGGCGGGGTGACATGGCCGAGCTTCAGGGTTTCGGCCTGTGCGCTCCACGCGGCGGCGCAGGCCAGCGCGGCAGCCAAAAGGCGCAGGGGGTGCAGGGATTTCACGGCATTTCTCCTCTGTGGGCGCGGTTTGCCATCCGCGCGGCGCGGCGGTGCGCGGCCTGATGCGGATGCTGTCCGACGCTTTTATGACGGTGTTTTGCCTGTCTGCCGGGTAGCCGAAGCCCCGCCTGATTTGACGGCGTAGGGTTTCGGGGGTGTGGGAAAGTTGGGCAGAAATGCAGGCAGAAAGGCGGTGTGATGCGGGGCGGACGGGTGTGCTTTATTTTCAGACGGCCTGTCGGCCGTCTGAAAACGGGTCAGTCTTCGTCCAGGCAGGTTTCCGCTTTCCAGCCGTGCAGCCAGGCCAGCGAATCGTACATCTGCGCCTGCGTGCGGCCTTTCCACAGCGAATTGCGGACCAGCCGCTCCACGCCGGCGGCGTGATAGACGCGCCCCATCTCGCGGGCGGCATACAGCACGCGGGCGGTGCGCGGAATCCGCACGCGGTCGTAGTGGGCGAAAGCGGCTTCGTAATCGAAGCGGTAGCGGCGCAACGCCATGCCCAGCGCCACGGCGTCTTCCAAAGCCTGACACGCGCCCTGCGCCAGATACTGCGTCATCGGATGCGCGGCATCGCCCAGCAGGGTAATGCGGCCGAAGCTCCAACGCTCGACCGGATCGCGGTCGGCGGTGGCCCAGCGTTTCCACGAAGTCGGGCGGTCGAGCATCTGGTGCGGCAGGGGATGCACGCCTTGGAAATACGACAACACTTCTTCCTTGCTGCCGTCGGTCACGCCCCATTCTTCTTGCTCGCGGCTGTGGAACGTCACCACCAGGTTGTATTGCTGGCCGCCGCGCAGCGGGTAGTGCACCAGATGGCATTTCGGGCCGGCCCATACAACGGGCGCGTTTTGCTGCAGGGCTTCGGGCATATTTTCCTTATCCACCACCGCGCGGTACACAACGTGGCCGGTGACTTTGGCTTCATCGCCAATCAGGTGGCGGCGGACTGCGGATTTCACGCCGTCGCAGCCGATAAGGGCATCGGCGGTGTAGCGGCGGCCGTGGCTGTCGATGGCGGTGGCGCTGTGTGCGTCTTGCTCGACGGCAACGATTTCCGTGGCCGTCTGAAAACGGATAGACGGATGCTGCTGCACCGCTTCCAAGATGGAAAGGTGGATGTCGGCGCGGTGGATAACGGCGTAAGGGTTGCCGAAGCGCTCGCGGTAGGCTTGGCCGACGTCGATTTCCAACACAGGCTCGGCGGTGGTGCCGTCCATCAGGCGCAGGGTGTCGGTGAACACCGAGCGGGCGCGGGCGGCTTCGCCGACGCCCAGCGCATCCAGCGCGGCAAAGGCGTTGGCACCGAGCTGGATGCCGGCGCCGATTTCGCCAATCTGCTGCGCCTGTTCCAATACCAAGACTTCCGCGCCTTCGCGGGCGGCGGCCAATGCTGCGGCCAGGCCGCCGATGCCGCCGCCGATGATGAGGATTTTGGGTTGGGGTTGTCCGTTCATGATGTGTCTCCTGGTTTTGCCGATTTATAGTCGTCGAACTTAAATCCTGCTACGGCGTTGGCTCGCCC
>NZ_BCWL01000057.1 GCF_001592185.1 Bergeriella denitrificans NBRC 102155 | reverse complement strand
CGGCTTACCCGGCTCAATGTAGGTGTTCCGAATAAGCGGCAAAGCAGTAAAAAGCCGTCTGAAAATTTATGATTTTCAGACGGCTTTTTTAGAATGCGACAAACCCGGTTACACCAAGTTTTTCAACATCCATTCCACATAGCGGCTTACGCCCTGTTTGACGTCGAAAAATTCCTCTGTGTAGCCCGCTTCGCGCAGTTTGGTAATATCGGCTTCAGTGAAGCTTTGGTATTTACCTTTGAGCGCGTCGGGGAAGGGGATATAGCGGATTAATTCTTCTTTAACCAATTCTTCCAAACTCATTTCCGGCTTGCCCTCGGCGGCGCGGCAGGCGTTGACGGTGGCGGCGGCCAGCTCGTTAAACTGCTGGCTGTGGCCTGTACCCAAATTGAAAATGCCCGACAATTCGGGGTGGTCGAAGAAAAACAGGTTTACTTTGGCCACGTCTTCCACGCTGACGAAATCGCGGGTTTGTTCGCCGTTGCCGTAGCCGTCGTTTTCACCGAACAGGTTGACATAGCCGTTTTCGCGGTATTGGTGGAAATGGTGGAAGGCGACGGAAGCCATGCGGCCTTTGTGCTGCTCCATTTGGCCGTACACGTTGAAATAGCGGAAGCCGACGGCCTGCGCGGTCAGACCTTCGGCCATGCGGCGGCGCAATACTTGGTCGAACAGGAATTTGGAATAGCCGTACACATTCAACGGTTTTTCCAATTCGCGCGTTTCTTGGAAGACTTCGCCCTTGCCGTACACCGCCGCACTGGAAGCATAAAGAAACGGAATGCGCTCGTCTTGGCACCAGTCGAACAAATCCAGCGTATATTGATAGTTATTGTCCATCATATACTTGCCGTCGTGGTTCATGGTATCGGAACACGCGCCTTGGTGGAATACGGCGCGGATGTCGTTATACGGCAGCTCGTGCGCGCGCACTTGGCGGATGAACTCGTGTTTGTCGAGATAATGCGCGATGTCGCATTCGGCCAGGTTTTTGAATTTTTCACCTTTGCTTAAGTTATCCACGGCCACGATATCGGTGATACCGCGTTGGTTGAGGGCTTTCACAATATTGCTGCCGATAAAGCCGGCCGCACCGGTAACGATGATGGTCATATTCTGCTTCCTTTGAATTATCTGATTATATTTCAATCTTTCCGACAGTCTTAGCTTTTTTCTGCCGCATACACCACTTCGGTGTGTCCGTCGGGATAATGGCACACGATGTCGTCTTGGTCGGCAAACGCCAAAATTTCATATTTGGCTTTTTCGGCAATCCATGCGCTGTAAGCGGCTTCCAATTGTGCCTGCTTGCGGCGGACGGCTTCTAAATCAGGCTGAACGGGCATAAGTTTTCCTTTATGGTTTCAGACGCCTAAAGCCATTGCAAAAAAATAGAAAATAAGCAGAGCCGATTGTAGGGGCGGGTTTTACACCCGCCCGCATGTTTGATTTCTAGAAAAAGTTAACTTTCAATAAGTTGAAATCTGGCGGGTGTGAAACCCGCCCCTACAATTGCATTGTAGTTGCAAAGGTATCCGTCTGAAAGAGCGCAGGCCGTCTGAAAAAACATGCGGCGGTTTGGACTGATGGCTTACTGCTCCGCCAGCGCCTTATTCAATTCGTCGAACGAGCATACCGCCGTACCCAGTTTCGCCACCACCACACCGGCGGCGGTATTGGCCAAATGCATGGCTTCGGGCAGGGTAAAGCCCGCGGCCATGCTCAAGCCCATGCCGGCAATCACGGTATCGCCCGCGCCGGACACGTCATACACCTCTTGCGCGCGTGTAGGCTGGTACACCGCATCGCCCTCGTTAAACAGCGTCATGCCCTCCTCACTTCGGGTCAGCAATACGGCTTCGAGTTCCAAATGGCGGCGCAGCAGCTGCGCTTTTTCGGTGAGGTCGGTTTCGTTTTTCCAGCTCCCCACCACTTCTTTCAACTCGGCACGGTTGGGCGTAATCAGCGTCGCACCGGCGTATTTCTCATAATCGCTGCCCTTAGGATCGACCAAAACCGCCTTGCCCGCCTGCTTCGCCCACTCAATCATGCCCGCGATATGGGTCAGACCGCCTTTGCCGTAATCGGAAAAAACCACCACATCGTAATCGGGCAGCAGGGTACGGTATTGGTCTTTAATCTGCTCCAACACTTCGTGATTGGGCGTTTCTTCAAAATCCAAACGGATCAGCTGCTGGTTGCGGGCGACCACACGCAATTTCACCGTAGTGGCGATTTTCTTGTCGCGCATCAGATAAGAAGCCACACCGTCCTGCATCATCAGTGCATCCAGCGCATCGGCGGCTTCGTCGTCGCCCGTTACCGACAACAATCCGGCCCGGCCGCCCAGAGAAGCGATGTTGCGCGCCACGTTGGCCGCACCGCCCGCACGTTGGTCGATTTGGTTGATTTTCGCTACGGGCACGGGCGCTTCGGGGGAAATGCGGCTGACGTCGCCGAACCAATAGCGGTCGAGCATAACATCGCCCACCACCAACACGCGGGCTTGGGCAAAACGGGTTTTCAGCAATTCGGGAGTGAAAGAAGTAGGCATAAATCGGATTCCGTGCTTGGAGTGGCTGCGGCGGGTTTATGGTTCGTTTTTCAGACGGCATAGGCCGTCTGAAAAGGGGCACGTGGGTTGATAACTCAAGCCAGGCATTCATCAATCAGCTATTCGCCACGCGGTTGACTTCGCGCAACACGGCAATCGGGTCGGCGGCTTGGGTAACCGGACGGCCCATCACCAAATAAGTTGAACCCGCGGCCAATGCTTCGGCCGGCGTCATAATGCGGCGTTGGTCGTCGTTGTTGCCGGCGGTGTCCAAACGGATACCCGGTGTCACCAAAACAAACTCGCCGCCCAATTCGCGGCGCAGCGGCGCGGCTTCGAGCGCGGAGCAGACCACGCCGTCCAAGCCGGAGCTTTGCGCCAGCTTGGCCAAGCGCAGCACCTGCTCTTCAATCGGCGACTGAATGCCGATGTCGGCCAACTCGCTCTGTTCCATACTGGTTAAGACGGTCACGCCGATGAGCAGCGGTTTGGCGGCACTGTTGGCTACGGCCTCGGCGGCGGCTTCCATCATGCGGCGGCCGCCCGAAGCGTGCAAATCCACCATCCACACGCCCATATCCGCCGCCACTTTGCAAGCCTGTGCCACGGTATTGGGAATGTCGTGGTATTTTAAATCCAAAAATAATTTGAAACCCTGATTAATCAGGCTTTCCGCCAGGCTGCGGCCGGTGGCGGTAAACAGCTCTTTGCCGATTTTAATCTGGCAGAGCGCGGGGTCGAGCGTGCGCACAAAGGCCAGCGTGTCTTTTTCGTTGGCAAAGTCCAAAGCCACAATCACGGGCGTGCGCTGGGCGGGGGTTTGAAAGTCGGTCATCAGGGGGTTCATGCGGGAGGTCTCGGAAAACGGGTCGGGAAAAGGTATGTCGGCTTTATTTTAGCAGCTTTGCCCGCGTTTGGCATAACAGGCCGTCTGAAAACGGCAGGCTTCAGCGGGGCGGGTGCTGTTTGCAGAAATCAATCAGCTGCTTGGCCTGCAGCAGCGGCAGCCCGAAATGCTCGCTCACGGTTTTGAGGTCGCGCCATTCTACGCCGGAAAGGTGGCTGCGTACCCATTGCAGGTTTTCGGGTTGGCTTTTGATTTTTTCGTAATACGCCTGCTTGCGCTTCCAGTTGCGCGACCAAACCAGCAAGACGGTAAAGGCGCAAAGGGCGAGCAGCAGGTAATTGGTAAACGTCATCATGTCCATGCGGGCATTTCCGGTATGCGGCGCAGGCCGTCTGAAAAGATGCGGTTTTCAGACGGCCTGCCGCGTTTTGATTAATAATGAATGACGCTGCGGATGGATTTGCCTTCGTGCATCAGGTCGAAAGCAGTATTAATCTCTTCCAGCGGCATGGTGTGGGTGATGAAGTCGCTCAGGGCGAATTCGCCGCGCATATATTGGTCGATGATGCCCGGCAGCTCGCTGCGGCCTTTGACGCCGCCGAAAGCCGAGCCGCGCCATACGCGCCCGGTGACTAATTGGAACGGGCGGGTGCTGATTTCCGCGCCGGCAGGGGCGACGCCGATGATGATGCTTTCGCCCCAGCCTTTGTGGCAGCATTCGAGCGCGGCGCGCATCACTTCTACGTTGCCGATGCATTCAAACGAATAATCCACGCCGCCGTCGGTCATCTCGATGATGACTTCTTGAATCGGTTTGTCGAAATCTTTCGGGTTCACAAAATCGGTCGCGCCGAGTTTTTCCGCCAGCGCAAATTTAGACGGATTGGTGTCGATGCCGATAATGCGGCTCGCACCGCTCATGCGCGCGCCAATCACGGCGGCCAAGCCGATACCGCCCAAGCCGAAAATGGCGACGGTATCGCCGCGCTTCACTTTGGCGGTATTCATCACCGCGCCCATGCCGGTGGTAACGCCGCAGCCGAGCAGGCAGACTTCTTTCAAATCGGCTTCAGGCTGGATTTTCGCCAGCGACACTTCGGCGACAACGGTGTATTCGGAGAAGGTGGACGTACCCATATAGTGGTAAATCGGCTGGCCGTCTTTAAAGAAACGCACTGTACCGTCGGGCATCAGTCCCTTGCCCTGCGTGGCGCGTACGGACGAGCAGAGGTTGGTTTTGCCCGAAGTGCAGAATTTGCATTGGCCGCATTCGGCGGTGTAAAGCGGAATCACATGGTCGCCGACTTGAAAATCGGTAACGCCTTCGCCGACAGCTTCGACAATGCCCGCGCCTTCGTGACCCAATACGCAGGGGAACACGCCTTCGCTGTCTTGGCCGCTCAGGGTGTAGGCATCGGTGTGGCACACGCCGGTGGCAACGATGCGTACCAATACTTCGCCTTTTTGCGGCGGCATCAAATCCAATTCTTCGATTTTTAAAGGCTCGTTCGGCGCCCAGGCTACGGCGGCGCGGGTTTTAATCATGTTCATCGGCTGCTTTCTGAATATATTGCGTAAAACGCCCATTATAGCCGATATTTTCAGACGGCCTTTTCCGCTATAATGACGTTTTCAAAATTTTAAAGACAATGTTTGCCATGAAACACATCCACATTATCGGCATCGGCGGTACGTTTATGGGCGGGATTGCCGCCATCGCCAAAGAAGCCGGGTTTAAAGTCAGCGGCTGCGACGCCAAAATGTATCCGCCGATGAGCACCCAGCTCGAAGCCTTGGGCATTGACGTACACGAAGGTTTCGACGCCGCGCAGCTGGAAACTTTCCAAGCCGATGTTTATGTAATCGGCAATGTCGCCAAGCGCGGCATGGATGTGGTCGAAGCCATTTTAAACCGTGGCCTGCCGTATATTTCCGGCCCGCAATGGCTGGCGGAAAACGTGTTGCACCACCATTGGGTGCTGGGCGTGGCGGGTACGCACGGCAAAACCACCACCGCCTCCATGCTGGCTTGGGTGTTGGAATATGCCGGGTTGGCGCCGGGCTTTCTAATCGGCGGCGTGCCGCAGAATTTCAGCGTGTCCGCCCGCCTGCCGCAGGCACCGCGCCAAGACCCGCACAGCAAATCGCCGTTTTTCGTCATCGAGGCCGACGAATACGACACCGCATTTTTCGACAAACGCAGCAAATTCGTACATTACCGCCCGCGCACGGCGGTTCTGAACAATCTGGAATACGACCACGCCGATATTTTCCCCGACTTGGCGGCAATTCAAACCCAGTTTCACCATTTGGTGCGTACCGTGCCGTCTGAAGGTCTGATTGTCAGCAACGGCCGCGCCGAGCCGCTGCACGAAGTGTTGGACAAAGGCTGCTGGACGCCGATTGAACTGTTCGGCAACCAGGCAGGCTGGCAGATTGAAAATGTTAACGAAGCGGGCGGTTTCGACATACATTTCAAAGGCGAGCCGGTCGGCCATGTCGAATGGGAACTGCTCGGCGAACACAACCGCATGAACGCGCTGGCCGTGATTGCCGCCGCCCGCCATGCCGGTGTAGATATTCAGACGGCCTGCGAAGCCTTGGGCGCGTTTAAAAACGTGAAGCGCCGCATGGAAATCAAAGGAACGGCCAACGGCGTAACGGTTTACGACGATTTCGCCCACCACCCGACCGCCATCGAAACCACCATCGCCGGCCTGCGCCAAAAAGTCGGTAAAGCACGGATTTTGGCGGTGCTCGAGCCGCGTTCCAACACCATGAAGCTCGGCACCATGAAAGCCGCGCTGCCGCAAAGCCTGCAGGAAGCCGACCATGTGTTCTGCTATGCCGGCGGCGTGGATTGGGATGTCAAAGAGGCGCTGGCGCCCTTGGGCGGCAAAGCCACCGTCGGGCAGGGCAGCATCGACAGCTTTGCCGCCGCCATCAGCGATTTTGCCGAAAGCGGCGACCATATTTTGGTAATGAGCAACGGCGGCTTCGGCGGCATTCACGATAAACTGCTGCAAGAGCTGGCGTAAAGCCTTTTGGGATAGAACAGGCCGTCTGAAAATTTATATTTTCAGACGGCCTGTTTGCTTAATAGGAGGAAATATCGGATATTTCATCACGCATTTTGGTTGCATGATGTAAAAAAGCATCAGGCAGAAGCGTGTTGTCCGATAAGCGGGGATAAGCCGTCTGAAAACAAGCCGTCTGAAAATATGGTTTTTCAGACGGCTTGGCTTATTTTGGGCGCACGCGGCGCGGCTTGTGCGACGGCAATCAGTCTTCCAAATTCTTGCGCCACAGCACCAGCAGCTTGCCGATATGCTGTACCAGTTGGGCATCAACGGCTTCGCACAGCGCCTTGCAGATTTCGATGCGTTCGGCACGGTCGTCGCCGAACACGCGCACCTTAATCAGCTCGTGGGCGGTCAGCGCGGCATCGGTTTCTTTGATAACGGAATCGGTCAGACCTTGCTGGCCGACCATAACGACAGGATTGAGATGGTGGGCGCGGGCTTTGAGCGCCAGAATGTCTTTGGTGCTGAGGGTGTTGTCGGTCATGATGTGTACGGCTTGCTAAACAATAATCCCGCCATTGTACGCGATTTAGCGGAAATCCGCTGCAAAATAACGTACAATAGCGCTCATTTGATTGGCGAGATACAGAAAGCTCATGGCAGTCCGCTCCAAATCCTCCAAGGCATGGCTCAACGAGCATGTCAACGACCATTATGTGCATATGGCGCAAAAAGACGGCTACCGCGCGCGCGCGGCCTATAAGCTGTTGGAAATCAATGAAAAAGATAAATTAATCAAGCCGGGTACGGTCTTGGCCGATTTGGGCAGCGCGCCGGGCAGCTGGTCGCAGGTGGCCGCCAAGCTGGCCGGCAAAAGCGGGGAAGTGTTCGCTTTGGACATCCTGCCTATGGACGACATCGAGGGCGTATCGTTTATTCAGGGCGATTTCCGCGAAGACGATGTCTTGGCGCAGTTTGAATCTTTACTCGGCAACCGTCCTTTAGACCTTGTAATTTGCGATATGGCGCCCAATATGTCAGGCAATGCGGTAACCGACCAGGCGCGCAGTTTTTATCTGTGCGAGCTGGCGTTGGATTTTGCCGCAGCGCATCTGAAGCCGGGCGGAAATTTTCTGGTTAAAGTGTTTCAGGGCGCGGGCTATCAGGAATATATGAATACCATGCGCGGCATTTTCGCCACGGTGCAGACCCGCAAGCCCGAAGCATCGCGCAATCGTTCCAGTGAGATTTATTTATTGGGCAAAAATAAACGCTGACAATCCCGGCAGCGTGTTTTACAATCGTTTTTCGTTTATCTATTTACTACGGAGCCTGTTCAGTGGGGAATACCATTAAACACATCTTGGTTTGGCTGGCTTTGGGCGTGGCGCTGATGGCCGCGTTCAATGCGGTCGGCAGCAAGCAGGAAGACAAACAGCAAATCGAATATTCGCAGTTTATCCAGCAGGTGAACAGCGGAGAAGTCGCCAGCGTCAATATCGAAGGTTCGGTCGTCAGCGGCTACCTGATTAAAGGCGAACGGACCGACAAAACGGCGTTTTTCACCAATGCGCCGCTGGACGACAACCTGATTAAAACCCTGCTTGACAAAGACGTGCGCGTCAAAGTGACGCCGGAAGAAAAACCGAGCATGTTGGGCAGCCTGTTTTTCAGCCTGCTGCCGGTATTGCTGCTGATTGGCGCGTGGTTCTACTTTATGCGTATGCAGAGCGGAGGCGGCGGCAAAGGCGGCGCATTCTCTTTCGGTAAGAGCCGCGCCAAGCTCTTGGATAAAGATGCCAACAAAGTCACTTTCGCCGATGTGGCCGGCTGCGACGAAGCCAAAGAAGAAGTGCAGGAAATCGTCGATTACCTCAAAGCGCCGAACCGCTACCAAAGCCTGGGCGGCCGCGTACCGCGCGGCATCCTGCTGGCGGGCAGCCCGGGTACGGGTAAAACCCTGCTGGCCAAAGCGATTGCCGGCGAAGCGGGCGTGCCGTTCTTCAGCATTTCCGGCTCCGACTTTGTGGAAATGTTTGTCGGCGTGGGTGCCAGCCGCGTGCGCGATATGTTCGAGCAGGCCAAGAAAAATTCCCCGTGCATCATCTTTATCGATGAAATCGATGCCGTAGGCCGCCAGCGCGGCGCCGGTTTGGGCGGCGGCAACGACGAGCGCGAGCAAACCCTGAACCAGCTTTTGGTGGAAATGGACGGCTTTGAAAGCAACCAAACCGTGATTGTCATCGCCGCGACCAACCGCCCCGACGTACTCGACCCCGCGCTGCAACGCCCGGGCCGCTTCGACCGCCAAGTGGTGGTGCCGCTGCCCGATATCCGCGGCCGTGAGCAGATTTTGAAAGTGCACGCGCAAAAAGTGCCTTTGGACGAGAGCGTGGATTTGACTTCGCTGGCACGCGGCACACCGGGCTTCTCCGGTGCGGATTTGGCCAACCTGGTGAACGAAGCCGCGCTGTTTGCCGGCCGCCGCAACAAAATCAAAGTCGATCAAAGCGATTTTGAAGATGCCAAAGACAAAATCTACATGGGCCCCGAGCGCCGCAGCATGGTGATGCACGAAGACGAAAAACGCGCCACCGCCTACCATGAAGCCGGCCATGCCATCGTGGCCGAGAGCCTGCCGTTTACCGATCCGGTGCACAAAGTCACCATTATGCCGCGCGGCCGTGCACTGGGTCTGACCTGGCAGCTGCCCGAACGTGACCGCATCAGCATGTATAAAGACCAAATGCTGAGCCAGCTCTCCATCCTGTTCGGCGGCCGTATCGCGGAAGACATTTTCGTCGGCCGTATTTCGACCGGCGCTTCCAACGACTTCGAGCGTGCCACCCAAATCGCCCGCGAAATGGTGACCCGCTACGGCATGAGCGAAAAAATGGGCGTGATGGTGTATGCGGAAAACGAAGGCGAAGTCTTCCTGGGCCGCAGCATCACCCGTTCGCAGAATATCTCGGAAAAAACCCAGCAGGATGTGGACGCGGAAGTGCGCCGCATTTTGGACGAGCAATACCAAGTGGCTTACAAAATCTTGGACGAAAACCGCGACAAGATGGAAACCATGTGTAAAGCCCTGATGGACTGGGAAACCATTGACCGCGATCAGGTGCTGGAAATCATGGCCGGCAAGCAGCCCAGCCCGCCGAAAGATTACAGCCACAATCTGCGTAAAGAAGACGCCGAGGAGCAAGTCCCTGCAGAAGCAGCAGAGCCTGCCGCAGCAACCGAAGCGGAAACGGCTCCGGAAGCAGAAGCCAAAGCAGACAACCCTCAGGATAAAGCCTGATAATCAAACAGCAGCCGAAAGGCTGCTGTTTTTATATATATATATATATGGGTAGGATTGTGTATGGATAGTATGGGTTTGCTGTTAACGGCATCTGAGCGGGCAGGGCGGTTTGAATGCCCGCGCATTTTTCAGACGGCCTTATCAGACAGGATGAATCGGCGGCAAGGCATCTTTCGGCACAGGGCGCGGGCGGCCTTCATCGTCGATAGCGACATAAGTAAACACCGCTGCCGTCACCAGCTCCGGCTTACCGCCTTGCGCCTCTTCGGGCAGGAAAGGTTTGACCCAGACTTCGATTTTCAGCTGCAGAGAGGTATTGCCGACCTTCACCAAACGCCCGTAAACGCTGACGATGTGGTTGACTTTAACCGGGCGGATAAAACTCATTTCCTGCACCGCCACCGTCACAATCCGCCCTTGGGCGATTTCCGCCGCCAGTATGCCGCCGCCCAAATCCATCTGAGACATAATCCAGCCGCCGAAAATATCGTTGTTGACATTGGTGTCTTTGGCACGCGCAACGGTACGCAGCAGCAGCTCGCCCTCGGGGCGCTCCGGCGCGGTATGTTTTTTCTTCTCCATCATGTTTTTCTCCTGATAATGAGTGGTGTCGAAACATTGTACGATGCAGCAGGCCGTCTGAAAATATGGTCTGCTGATACGGAATATGCGGTATATATAGTCGAAGAGTAATTTCTGCTACAGCGTTGGCTGCGCCC
>NZ_BCWL01000056.1 GCF_001592185.1 Bergeriella denitrificans NBRC 102155 | reverse complement strand
AAGTTCTACGACTATATTTTATTGTTTTCAAAAATGTATGAATTTACACAGGCAGAAAATCGCCAGATTTTCGTCATTCCCGCGCAGGCGGGAATCCAGAATTTTGATATTTCTGTAATATTTTCAAGGCTTCAGGAATTTTCCACCCTGGATTCCCGCCTACGCGGGAATGACGAATCCTCACGGCTTCCGTCTGTCTACGGAAATACATTCCTAAAAATTAAAAAATATTCTATTTACCTATCTCAAACTTACGTGAGATAGACCTTTTTATTTAGCTATTTTACCTTGCAGAAAGGCGACGGGCAGGGATGCCCGTCCTACATTATTGAAATTTTTCGCTGTTTTTCAGACGGCTTGTTTTTTACAAACGCGGTAATCAGCTGTTCAGCAGCCAATACTGCAAACCGGCCAGTGTTTTGCCGTCGCGGATTTCGTCGTTTTGCAACGCCTGCTTGACGGCTTCGCGGCTCATCAATACCGTTTCGGTGATTTCGTCTTCGTCATTGCTCAAAGTGCTGCCCAAGCGCACGCCCTCGGCTTGGTAGAGGTACATTTTTTCGTCGCAGAAGCCAACGGCGGTGTAAAACGTATGCAGCAGCTTCACACTGTCGGCGGTGTAAGGCGTTTCCTCCGCCAACTCGCGCAGTGCGCATTCGGCGGGGTCTTCGCCTGCGTCCAATTTACCGGCGGGCAGCTCCAATACGGCCTGCCCTGCGGCATAGCGCCATTGGCGTACCAACACCACTTCATCCTGCTCGGTAACAGCCAGCACACAGGCCGCGCCGGGGTGGCGGATGACGATGCGGCTGCCTTCGTTGCCGCTGGGCAGGCGCACGCGGTCGCGGCTGATGGTGATAAACGTGCCTTCGTAAATGGCTTCGCCGGAAATCCGGGTTTCGGTCAAATCTGTCATAGCGGCTTCCTTTTTCTTGCTTGTCCGGCCGTCATCAGGCCGTCTGAAAAACAGATAATACGGTTTTCAGACGGCTTGTTTGCGCGGCCGGCGGCTTTAGGGGTGATAGCGGCGCGACAGCTCGTGTACGCTGTCCACCAAAATCTTGGCGTGTTCCGGATCGGCATGTTGGTTGATGCCGTGCCCCAGGTTGAACACATGGCCGCTGCCTTCGCCGTAGCCTGCCAAAATGCGGGCAACTTCGCTGCGGATGGATTCGGGCGTGCCGAACAGGGCAAACGGATCGAAATTGCCTTGCAGCGCCACTTTGTCGCCGACGCGGCGGCGTGCTTCGCCGATGTTGCACGTCCAATCCAAGCCTAGGGCATCGGCGCCGATGGCGGCCATCTGCTCCAGCCACAGGCCGCCGCCTTTGGCAAAGACAATCACGGGTACGCGGCGGCCTTCGCTTTCGCGCTTCAAGCCGGCCACAATCTGCTGCATATAGCGCAGGCTGAATTCTTGGAACGCGGCATCGCTCAATACGCCGCCCCAGGTATCGAAAATCTGCACGGCCTGCGCGCCGGCATCGATTTGGGCGTTCAGATAGGCGGTCACAGCGCGGGCGTTGACCTCCAGAATTTTATGCAGCAAATCCGGGCGCGAATACATCATGGTTTTGATGGTGCGGAATTCTTTACTGCCGCCGCCTTCGACCATATAGCAGGCCAGGGTAAACGGGCTGCCTGAAAAACCGATCAGCGGCACGCGGCCGTTTAAGGCTTTGCGGATGGAGGTCACGGCATCGAATACATAGCCGAGCTTCGCCATATCGGGTACGTCCAGCTTGGCAATGTCCGCCTCATGCTGCAGCGGGCGCTCGAATTTCGGCCCTTCGCCCTCGGCAAAATACAGCCCCAAGCCCATGGCATCGGGTACGGTCAGGATGTCGGAAAACAAAATGGCCGCGTCCAAATCGAAACGCTCCAAAGGCTGGATGGTTACTTCCGTAGCCAATTCGGTGTTTTTGCACAAATCCAAAAAGCTGCCCGCGCGGGCGCGGGTGGCTTTGTATTCCGGCAGGTAGCGCCCTGCCTGACGCATCATCCACACGGGGGTATATTCGACCGGCTCTTTGAGCAGAGCGCGTAAAAAAGTATCGTTTTTCAAAGCAGTCATGGTCATACTTTCTGTTTAAGGTAATCACAGCCCGGCTTCGGGGCTGATGTATGCGGCAACGGCAGCCTGCCTCTCAAGGCGGCTGCCGCTGCGGCTTAGGCCGTTTGCGTTTCCGGCTGCGGCGCTTCTTCTTCGTCCACCGCTTCCAGCGCCAATTTGCGCTGTGCTTCGGCTTTTTGCGGCTGGGCGGTTTCATCGAACACGCGTGCCAATGCCAGATGTGCGCTCAGGGTCGGCTCGATGGCGATGCTGGCTTCCAAATAGCCCTGCGCCTTACCCCACAGCTGCTCGCCGTAGGCCAGCTGGCCGAGATACATCAGCAGCTGGGCATTATCGGGCGTGGTTTTCAGCCAGCCTTCAGCCGTATCGATGGCTTTTTGCTGCTCGCGGTCGCTCAGATAGCGCACGCTTTCGACAAAAGGTTCGAGCAGCGCGGTATCGCCGGTTTGCGGATAATAGCGGTCCACCCACTTCACCGCCTGGCCGTACAAGCCCAAACGCTCGTATTTTCCGGCGATTTCGACGCACAGTTCACCGGCTTTCAGATTATCGGGAATGCGTTTCAAGCAGGCTTTCAATCCTGCCGCATCGGATACCTGTGCCAACAGGCGGCGGTATGCCCACAGCTGGTATTCGCCCGCTTCAAATTCGCTGACAGCGCCGGCTTTGGCCAGTTTTTCCGCTTTATCCAATACTTCCAGCGCATTGCCTTTATCGAAAGCATGACGCAGCTGCAGGCGTACCAGGCGGGTCAGATTGGGGTTGATTTGGGCGGCGGCGGCCAGATTCTGCTCGACCGTCGGATAATCGCGGCGGCCCAAAGCGGATTCCGCCAGCAGCAGATAGCGGGAAAGCTGCTGTTTTTTCGGCAGCAGTTCGATGTCTTGCAGATAGCGGTCGCGCAGAGCCAGATTATCCATTTGGTCGGCAGCGTGCGCGCCCAGCATCAAGGCCAGCGCGCGGTTGTCGCCCGCTTCTTTGTTGGACAGCACTTTGGCGGCTTCGGTTTCGGCTTTTTCAAAGCGGCCTTCAAAATACGACAAGCCCGCGGTATTCAGCGCCGCAGCGGCTTGGCGGCCTTTGCGTTCCACACCGAAACGGCGCAGGCGGCCGGGTACGTTCAGCACGCCTGCCAGCAGTCCCACCAGGAAATACAGCGCCACAACGGCGATAATCAAGCCCAGGATAAAGGCGTGCAGGTTCACGCGCAGCATGGTTTGGCCGACCACAACATATACATTGCCGGTATAAATGCCGGACACCAATGCCAAGCCTACGGCCGCGGCGAATAAGATGACAATCCAGATAACCGTTTTCATGCGGCTTCCCCTTTCGCTTTATCGGCTTGCGGCGCAGCTTCTCCGCCTTGCTGCGGTTTGGCGGCTTCAGGCTGCTTGTCTGCATTTTCAGACGGCAGCGCCGGCGCTTCCGGCGTCACCGCAGCCGGTGCAGCGGCTGAAGCAGCAGCAGGAGCCGGAGCGCTGGCGGCTTCGGCAGCAGGCTCAGCAGCCGGAGCCGAGGCGGCATCCGCAGCGGCCGGACGGATGCGCGCACCGTCCTGATAGGCGCGTACCGCCGCGAGGCTGGCTTTCAGCGCATCATCGGAAACCATGCGGACATCCAAGGCTTTGAGTTCGGCCAATTCTTTCAGCCAGGATTGGGTAGCAGGAGATTTGTTGTCGAAATACTGCTTCACGGCGGCTTCGGCATTGTTCAAATCGCTTTGGTACACCTCGCCGTTGTGCTGCATCAAGGCCGTGCGTGCATCCAGCAGGCGCAGGCGTAGGTTTTCGCGCACGAAATACATCTGCTCGGGCGCCAGCAGCATGGCGTCGTTGTTATCCAGTTTGCGGACTTCCACCAGGCCTTTCAAAGCGCCCAGCGATTTTTCCCAAGCATTTTCCCACCAGGAAAGCGATGCGTCGGTTTCGACTTTTTCCGCCGCACCCGGCTTCAGCGTACCGTCCACCACCAGCGGCAGACCGGATACGGCAGTTTCCAGTCGGTCAATACGCAAGGCCGTGCCCGATACATCAACATACGGGCGGTTTTTCAAGGCTGCCAGATCGTTGCTGACCGCCTGCTTAATCGGCAGCAGCTCCGCTTGGTCGAAGCGGCTCAGGCGGCTGTCGATGTGTGCCAACACGCCCGCCGCACCCTGCACGTTACCCGAGAGCAACAGCTGCTGGGAAGCAAGATTGAGCATGGTTTCGGCTTCGTCCACCAGCCAATCGACGCGGCCTTTCAGCAGCTCCTGATAGGCTTTTTGGCTCAGGGCAATCTGCTCGGCATTGGCTTTCTGGCCGCTGCCCAAACGCTCCAATTCGGCTTGGATAACGGTTTGACGGTTGAGGTTGTCTTTCAGCAGCGCGGCATTTTCCGACTCGCCCAAAGCGGCTTTGTCGATTTTTTGTGAAAACGCCAGCTCTTGGTTTTTCAACACGTTCTGCCCCTGCACAAACAGAAATCCGCTTGCGCCCAAGCCCAGCAGCGCCAATACCAGCGCGCCGGCGGCCAAACCTTTGCCCGAAGACTGCTGAATCACCACAGGCGCGGCGGCTTGCGGCGTGCTGTCGGACGCTTTCACCGCTGTATTTTCTGCTACGGCCTTTACTTCACTCTTAGCCGCTTTTTCAGACGGCTTGTTTTCCTGCGCACGCTCGGCCTGCTGCGCTGCCGCGCTGTCTTTGCCGGCAGGCGGCGTCTGCTCAACTTGGTTTTCCGGCTTTTGGTTTTCTGCTTGGCTCATATTCGCTCCATTGGGAAAGTGTGCCGCCAGCGCCGCTTCCGGCGATGCCGCCACATAAATCTGCTCCGCGCCCGCCTGCCTCAAGGCATCGGCCACGCGCGGGTGGTGGGTAAAGTATAACAAGGTTTTGAAGAATCGGGCGTATTGCGGCGGGATTTGTCCGAACAGGGAGCGCACCGATTCGGCGGATGCAATATAGGCCGCGCGCACGCCTTCAGGGTTAAAATCCTGCCAATTCAAATCCTTAGGCCGTCTGAAATACACTTCGGCTATATTGACCTCAAAGCCGCGGCGGCGCAAAGCCTGCGCCAGAAAATCCCGCCCGCCGTGGCCGCGCACAATCAACACGTTCGCGCCCTGCGGCAAAGCGTCCCACAGCGGCAGACGCAGCACCGCTTCGCTGTCGTTACCGTCGCTCGGGGCGTGAACGGTCTGAGCACCATAACGCGACAGGGTTTTCCGGCTCGCCTGCCCCACGGTAATCTGCGCTTTCAGGCCGTCTGAAAAATCCAGCATCGGCGCGGCGGTGTCCACAGCCGTCGGGCTGACCCAAAACACCGCATCCGCTTCGGCAAACTGCGCGGGCAGCCGCTGCAAAGCCGCTTCGTCCGCCGCGATTTTCAGCGTGCTGAACGGCACGGCATCCCAGCCGTAGCGGCGGCAGGCGGCAATATCGGCGGCGGTACGCGCTTCGGGGCGGACAATCAAAATGGTGGGCATAATCGGTTTCTCCGTCTGCGGGCATACGGGGCGCGGCCGGCAGCGGGCGTATGGTGAAGTCAATCAAAAATAACGGGCGGCAAGCGGCGGACAATACACGCCGTGCGGCTTAGTCAGCCTTGCTGGTTTCTTGGCTGCCTCCATCAATGCCGCCGCTTTTTACCACCGGATAAAATCAGAATAAAACCAAGCGCAGCACGCCGTATTATTCGGCATTAGATAACGCTGTTTGCATTCCGCCGTTTTTCAGACGGCCTTACCACAGTCCGAACCACGGCTTGCTGCCGTCTGAATTTTGCGAGCCTGTATTTCCGTTTTTCTCGCGGCGGTAGTCCCACGGTGCTTGCGGATTTTTGCCGCGCCACAGCCCCGCGCGTGCTTTTTGGGCCTGCGTTTGCGCGGCGGCGTAATCGGCATAGGCGGTTTTGCTTTGCTGCTTTTTGGCATAACTGGTGTAATGCCAGGCTGCGCCGTCGCGAATCTGCATCAGGTTTAAATCGGTCGCGCCTTTGGATACTTGCGCCACTTCGCGGTTGTAGCGGTCGATGTCGAACACGCGCACTTTGACTTTCGCGCCGTCTGCGGCGGCTTTGAGATTGTCGCGCGAACGTGCGCCGTAAGACTGCTGCAGCTCGGGCGCATCGATATAGGCCATGCGGATTTTGTGCTTGCGGCCGTGTTGGTCGGTAACTTGCAGGGTATCGCCGTCGGAAACGCGGGTCACGCGACCGCTATATGTGCTTTGCTTGGCGGCGTTGCGGCGCTCGGATGCGGCTTCCTGCTGTCCGATGCCGGCTGCCGACATCAGGTCGGTCAACACGCCCTGCCATGCGCCGCTCTTGCCGCTGCTCACGCGCTCGATTACTTCGCCGCCGAGTTTCAGCCATTGGATTTTATCGTTGCTGTAACCGAGTGCGGCCGCCAAAGCCGTTACCACGGCCAGCCATTTATACATCGCTTTGCTTCTTTATGTGTGTGCTGCGGAAAAGCCGTCTGAAAATGCTGCGCCGAACCCGGGCGCGGCCGGATATTCAGACGGCCTGCGACGGATTAGTTTTCCTGACCGGGTTTCAAAACCTTCACGCCGCCCGCAGTAGCCAGCACCAATACATCGGCAGCTTCGTGGCCGAAGATGCCGTTTTCTACCACGCCGGTAATCCGGTTGATTTCGTCTTCCATGCTGACCGGGCGGTCGATGGGGAAATTGTGTACATCGACAATCTGGTTGCCGTTGAAGGTGGTAAAGCCGACGCGCAATTCGGGCTGGCCGCCCATCGCCAGCAGCTTGCGCGACACCAGCGAGCGCGCGTGCGGAATCACTTCCACCGGCAGCGGGAATTTGCCCAGGCGCGAAACATATTTGCTCTCGTCGGCAATGCAGATAAATTTATCCGCCGCACTGGCGACGATTTTTTCGTTCAAATGCGCGCCGCCGCCGCCTTTAATCATCTGCAGCATATGGTTGACTTCGTCTGCGCCGTCCACATACACCGCCAGGCCGGTCACATCGCCCAAGGTGATTTCGGGAATGTCGTATTGCGCCATCAGAGCGCTGGATTCTTTGGACGTGGACACCGCGCCTTTGATTTTTTTGCCGCTTTTGCCCAGAGCTTCGATAAAGAAATTCACTGTAGAGCCGGTGCCGATGCCGATGTATTCGTTTTCGGGTACGAACTCGACGGCTTTTTCCGCCGCCATGCGTTTCAATTCGTCTTGCGTTGCCATGATTGTGCCTTTTTGCAGATGGGAAATGCCCTTATCTTAACATTTCTTGATGATATTGTGTTGCTCCGCCGCCTATACCGCCGCCAGCAATACCGCCGCCTGTGCTTCGATGGCTTCCATGCGCCCCAAATAACCGAGCTTTTCATTGGTTTTGCCTTTGATGTTGACGCAATCCATCGTCAAACCCAAATCGGCGGCAATATTGGCGCGCATGGCGTCGATATGCGGGCGCAGCTTCGGCTGCTGGGCGATAACGGTGCTGTCCACATTCACCACTTTCCAGCCTGCTTCGCGCACCGCGCGGTAGGCGGCACGCAGCAATTCGCGGCTGTCGGCATCTTTATGCTCGGCGGCGGTATCGGGAAACAGCTTGCCGATGTCGCCCAAGGCTGCCGCACCCAGCAGCGCATCGGTGATGGCGTGCAGCAGCGCATCGGCATCGGAATGGCCGAGCAGGCCTTTTTCAAACGGAATCTTCACGCCGCCGAGTATCAAATCGCGGCCTTCTACCAACTGATGGACATCGTAACCTTGTCCGATACGGATATTCATGGTGTTCCTTATGATGACTGTGGAATGAAACGCAACTGCTACAGCCTGCCCTGCCTGCGGGCAAGGCTGATATTTGATTGCCGAAGTGTACCATTTTTCCGGCTACCCTGCCGCTGTCGGGGAAATAAGTAGCCCATGCCTATCGTGAAATATAAAAAAGCCGTCTGAAAACAGATGCGTTTTCAGACGGCCTGTCGGCTGATCACGTCAGCCGGATTTCAGATTTACAGCGCTGCCAAAGCGGCGTTCAATGTCGCGCTCGGACGCATGGCTTGGGAGGCCAGCTCTTCGTCAGGGCTGTAATAGCCGCCGATATTGACTGCTTGGTTTTGACCCGCAGCCAATTCCGCAACGATTTTGGCTTCATTCGCAGCCAGCGTTTCGGCCAACGGTGCGAACTTGGCTTTCAGTTCGGCATCTTTGTCTTGCGCGGCCAAAGCTTGCGCCCAGTAGAGTGCGATGTAGAAATGGCTGCCGCGGTTGTCCAGCTCGCCTGCTTTGCGTTTCGGCGATTTGCCGTTGAGCAGCAGCTGCTCGGTCGCGGCATCCAGCGTGTCGGCCAAAACCTGTGCTTTGGTATTGCCGGTTTTTTGCGCCAAATGCTCCAAAGATACCGCCAGGGCCAGGAATTCGCCCAAAGAGTCCCAACGCAGATGGTTTTCTTCGAGGAATTGTTGGACGTGTTTCGGCGCAGAACCGCCGGCACCGGTTTCAAACATGCCGCCGCCGTTCATCAGCGGTACGATAGACAGCATTTTCGCGCTGGTGCCCAGTTCCAAAATCGGGAACAAGTCGGTCAGGTAGTCGCGCAATACGTTGCCGGTTACGGAAATGGTATCTTCACCGTTTTTCAGGCGTTGCAGGCTGAACTTGGTGGCTTCCACCGGCGCGAGGATACGGATATCCAAGCCGTCGGTGTCGTGGTCGCCCAAGTATTGCTCGACTTTGGCAATCAGGCTGGCATCGTGCGGACGGTTTTCATCCAGCCAGAACACGGCAGGAGTGTTGCTCAGGCGTGCGCGGTTGACGGCCAATTGCACCCAGTCTTTAACCGGAGCGTCTTTGGTTTGGCACATGCGCCAAATGTCACCGGTTTCAACGTTGTGCGCCATCAATACATTGCCGTCTGCATCCACCACTTCGACTTTGCCGTCGGCTTCGATTTCAAAAGTTTTGTCGTGCGAACCGTATTCTTCGGCTGCCTGCGCCATCAGGCCGACATTCGGCACGGTGCCCATAGTAGTCGGGTCGAATGCGCCGTTTTCGCGGCAAAAATCGATGGTGGCTTGGTACACGCCTGCATAGCTGCTGTCCGGAATCACGGCTTTGGTATCCTGCTGCTTGCCTTCTTTGTCCCACATTTGGCCGGAGCTGCGAATCATTGCGGGCATGGACGCATCGACAATCACATCGCTCGGAACGTGCAGATTGGTAATGCCTTTGTCGGAATCCACCATCGCCAAATCAGGATTGGCCGCATATACGGCGGCGATTTCGGCCTCTACGGCGGCGCGGGTTTCAGACGGCAGCTTGTCCAGGTTGGCCAACAGGTTGCCGAAACCGTTGTTGACATTCACACCGGCAGCGGCCAATTCCGCGCCGAATTTTTCAAACACGGGGGCGAAGAAGGCTTTCACGGCATGACCGAAAATAATCGGGTCGGACACCTTCATCATGGTTGCTTTCATGTGCAGCGAGAACAATACGCCGCGCGCTTTGGCATCCTGCACTTGCTCGGCCAAGAAAGCCACCAGCGCTTTTTTGCTCATCACGGTCGCATCGATGATTTCGCCGTCTTTCAGGCTGACCGGTTTGCGCAATTCTTTTTTATTGCCCGCATTGTCGGTGAAAACGATAGATACGGAGGTAGCAGACGGTACGGTAACGGATTGTTCGTTATGGAAAAAGTCGCCGGAAGTCATCGTAGAAACGTGGGTTTTGGAATCTTTGCTCCATGCGCCCATGCTGTGCGGATTTTTCTTGGCGAAGTTTTTCACCGCTTTCGGCGCACGGCGGTCGGAGTTGCCTTCGCGCAATACCGGATTGACCGCGCTGCCCTTAATGCGGTTGTAACGCTCGAGCACGGATTTTTCTTCGTCGGTTTGCGGATCGGCAGGAAAATCCGGTACGGCAAAGCCTTTGGCCTGCAATTCTTTAATCGCGGCAGTCAGTTGCGGAACAGACGCGCTGATGTTCGGCAGCTTGATTACATTCGCATCCGGCTGCTTCACCAACTCGCCCAACTGCGCCAGCGCGTCAGGTACGCGTTGCGCTTCGCTCAAATATTCCGGAAATTGCGCCAAGATACGGCCGGCCAGCGAAATATCGCTGGTTTTCACATCAATATCCGCAAACTGCGTAAACGCGCGCACGATGGGCAATAGGGATTTGGTGGCCAGCGCAGGCGCTTCGTCGGTATGAGTGTAAATAATGGTGGCTTTGTTAGTCATGGAATCTTCTCTTGTAGGTTGGGCCGCCCGCTTTGCCCCGCCCGCCGCTTCCGAAGCGGAAATCCGCCCCGCGCGGCCGGCGGCTTTTGAGCGGCAAAGCAAATCCGACCCTCAGGTTTTTCTTTTCAGCAACGGCTTCGGAAAAAGCCGCCCTTGCTTATTATGGCATATTTTAACGCGCTGCGAACAAAAGGATGCAAAAAAGCCGTCTGAAAAACGCGGTATCCGGTTTTCAGACGGCTTTGTG
>NZ_BCWL01000055.1 GCF_001592185.1 Bergeriella denitrificans NBRC 102155 | reverse complement strand
AAATTAATTTCTCCGACTATATTCAGATGGCTGAGTGTCTGTATAGTCATTTGAAATAAGAATGAAGCAGCGTTACCGCGCCTTGCCCCAATCCAACGAAACGACTATATAAAGTCAAAAAAAGCCGTCTGAATATTGCGTGCTGCGCGCGGCAAGCAATATTCAGACGGCTTTTTTTATCCTAATAATAGCCCAAGTGCCTTATTCGGTTTTTTCAAACACCAAATCCCATACGCCGTGCCCCAGGCGTTTGCCGCGGGCTTCGAATTTGGTTTCGGGGCGGTAGGCCGGGGTTGGGGCGTAATCGGCGGCGGTGTTTTTCAGGCTGTCGAAGCCGCTCAATACTTCCAGCATCTGCACGGCATATTCTTCCCAGTCGGTGGCCAGATGAATATAGCCGCCTTTTTTCAGTTTGGGCAGCAGCTTGGCGACAAACGGGGTTTGCACCAGGCGGCGTTTGTTGTGGCGTTTTTTGTGCCACGGATCGGGGAAGAAGATGTGGATGCCTTCGAGTGCGCCGTCGGCCAGCATGTTTTCCACCACTTCTACGGCGTCATGGCGCATCACGCGGATGTTGCCGACTTGCTCTTCTTCCATCAGCTTCAAGATATTGCCTACGCCGGGGCCGTGTACATCGATGGCGAGAAAATCGCGCTCGGGCAGGCGTTTGGCGATTTCCACCGTGGCCGTACCCATGCCGAAGCCGATTTCCAATACTTTCGGATTGTCCCGTCCGAAACGTGCGTTTAAATCGATGGGCGCGGCTTGGTAATCGACGCCGAACTGCGGCCACAGGGTATCAATCGCCCGCTGCTGCGCGGCGGTCATGTGGCCTTGGCGTAATACGAAGCTGCGGATGGCACGCAGATGCTCCGGCGGCACTTGGCTGCTCGGCGCGGCCTGTTCGGGGGCGTTTTCCGGGGTAGGGGTAGAATCTGTCATCTTCAACAATTATCCGTTATATCGGGGAAAGGCCGTCTGAAAATACGGGTTTTCAGACGGCTGTGTGTCGTGAAATCATATCGAAATACAGGCCGGTAAACCAAAGACCGGTTTGGCTTCAACCCGCGCTGCAAACGCGGCATTATACCTGAATTACCGTCAGGCCGAATAAGAATGATGCGGGGCAGCCGGTATCATACTTTGGGATGACGGTATTTTCAGACGGCCTTTTCGGCAGCGGCTTATGATTTGGCTTTGCTGCGCCCTTTGCGTTTGGGTGCGTTTTCGCCTGCGGCTTTGACTTTGACGGTCACGCCGCTTTTGCCTGCCGGGCGGTTTAACAGCTGGCTGATGGGCTTGGGTTTGCCCGCAGAAAGTGGCAGGCCGGGTGCAGCTTCTGCTTTGGCTTTGCGCTTGCCCGATGCTTTTTTCTCCGCTTTGGCCGATGCTTTGGCTTTCTCTGCTTTTTGTTTGCGCTCGGATTTGGCTGCGGCGGCGTTTAAATGCGCTTCCACTTCTTTGGCGCTCAGTTTTTTACTGCGTTTTTTGGCGGACTTGCCTTGCGCGGCTTCGGCTTTGCTGCCGGCCTTGCTTTTCGGCTGCGCGGCGGCCTGCGCTTTGCGGCGTTTTTTACCGGCTTCGCCGCCGCTGATTAAGGTTAAATCAATCTTGCTGGTATCCAAATCGGCGCGGGCGACTTTGACGGTTACGCGGTCACCCATGCTGAAGCGGATGCCGCTGCGTTCGCCCTCAATCGCCATGATTTCGGGGCGGAAGTTGAAATAGTCTTCACCTAAGTCGCTGATGTGCACCAGGCCATCGATATGGATATCGTCTAAGGTGACGAAGATGCCGAAGCTGGTCATGCCGGAGATTTTGCCGCCGAACACTTCGCCGACTTTGTCGCGCATATAGTAGGTTTTCAGCCAGCTTTCCACATCGCGGCTGGCATCGTCGGCGCGGCGCTCGCAAAACGAGGTATGCACGCCCAGCGCCTGCCAGGTTTTGTTCGGCTGATATGTCTCGCCCTGCAATACGGCTTTAATCGCGCGATGTACGGTCAAATCGGGATAGCGGCGGATGGGCGAGGTAAAGTGGGCGTAGGCTTCGTAAGCCAGGCCGAAATGCCCGTCGTTGCCCGGCTCGTACACCGCCTGCTGCATGGAGCGCAGCAGCATCACTTGCAGCAGCTCGGCATCTGGGCGGCCTTTAAACTGTTCGGCCAGGGCGGCATAATCTTTCGGCGTCGGGCTGTCGCCGCCGCCTAATTGCAGGCCGAGCAAGCCCAGCTGCTCGCGCAGGGTTTTCAGTTTTTCCGGCGTCGGGCCCAAGTGGTTGCGGAACAGTACGGGGTGTTTGTGTTTCAACAAAAACTCCGCCGCGCACACGTTCGCCGCCAGCATACATTCTTCAATCAGCTTGTGGGCATCGTTGCGGACAACGGGTACGATTTTTTCAATCTTGCCGTTGTCGTTGAATATCATCTGCGTTTCCGCGCTCTCAAACTCCACTGCGCCGCGCTGGAAGCGTTTTTTCTGCAGGATTTTAAACAGGGCATACAGCGTATCGATTTCTTTTTTATGCGGATGATCGATGCCGTCTGAAATCCAGTTCCATACCTGCGTATAGGTCAGCCGCGCATGAGAGCGCATCACCGCAGGGTAGAATTTGTATTCTTTAATATTGCCCGCATACGTTACCACCATATCGCACACCATACACAGGCGCTCGACATCGGGATTAAGCGAGCAGATGCCGTTGGAGAGGTTTTCCGGCAGCATCGGAATCACGCGGCGCGGAAAATACACGCTGGTGCTGCGCTCGATGGCGTCGGTATCGATGGCATCGTTCGGGCGCACATAATGGCTGACATCGGCAATCGCCACTACCAGGCGGTAATTGCGGCCGATTTTCTCCGCATACACCGCGTCATCGAAATCGCGCGCCGTTTCGCCGTCTATCGTCATCAGCGGCAAATCGCGCAAATCCACGCGCCCCTTTATATCGCTTTTACGCACATGGTCGGGGATTTTGGCCGCCGCTTTGGCGCAGGCATCGCTGAACTGGTGCGGCAGATGGTGTTTGCGTACCGCAATTTCGATTTCCATGCCGCTGTCGGCATAATCGCCCAGCACTTCGATGATTTTGGCCACGGCAGGGCGGTGATGCTCGGGATAGGTTTCGATTTCCGCCACCACCACTTGGCCGGACTCGGGGCGGAATGCCGCCACGCTGTCGGGCTCCAGCGCGATGCTCTGCGTCAGACGCTTGTCTTCTGCCTCCAAAATCGCCACACCGCGCTCCATATAGAAACGGCCGACCACCTGCTTCTGCGCGCGTTCCACAATATCCAAAACCGTGCCTTCGCGGCGGCCGCGGCGGTCGACCCCGGCAGGGCGGACCGTGACAATATCACCGTGCATCACGCCGCGCATCTGGCGCTCGTACAGCACAAAATCGCCTTCTCCCGTCGGCTCCAGCGGCACGGCAAAGCCGAAACCGTCTTTATGCGCCTCCACGCGGCATTTCACCAGCGCCAGCTTATCGGCTGCACACACTGCACCACGGCGGTTAATCAATACCTGCCCGTCGCGCGCCATCGCTTTCAGACGGCGCTCGAAAAATTCATATTCGTCTTCCGTAATCGACAATTCGCGTGCCAGATTTTCGATTTTCTGCGGCACGCCTTTCTCCTCCAAAAGCTGGATGACCCATTCGCGGCTGGGCAGAGGATGCTCGTAACGCTGCTTCTCCCGACTCAGATACGGGTCTTTTTCTCGCAAATTTAATGATTTAGTATTTTTCTTCATTTTTAGTGTTGACAATCTTTCTTAGAAATATATAATAGCGTCTTCTTTGAGAGGCACGATACTGTACCTCAAAAAGACAAACAAAGCAAAGCCCAGGTGGCGGAATTGGTAGACGCGCTAGCTTCAGGTGCTAGTATCCTCACGGGTGTGGAAGTTCGAGTCTTCTCCTGGGCACCAAAATCATTTTGGTACGCTTTGCTTGATTACAATCTGAATTGCCCAGGTGGCGGAATTGGTAGACGCGCTAGCTTCAGGTGCTAGTATCCTCACGGGTGTGGAAGTTCGAGTCTTCTCCTGGGCACCAGACACCATCCGGTTATCGAGCCGGATTTTTTATTGGTAGGATTTTACACTGCCGGTATTGCGGAATGATGACATTCCCACTACAATTTATATGACCACAGAGAGGTGGATGAGTGGTTGAAGTCGCACGCCTGGAAAGCGTGTATACGTGAATAGCGTATCGAGGGTTCGAATCCCTTCCTCTCTGCCAGATGCCCATCCCAAGCTGTCACAGCTTGGGATTTTTTGTTATTTTTTCCTTTAAAATCAGCATTTTGGTGTGTAAACCCGTTACGTGCAGTAACCTTTGATTACTTTCCGTCCCGACATTTTGATGGTAGCCTTGATGGTAATTGCAATGGAAAAAGCAGTGTTAATAGACATTGATTATCCTGAATGTCTATCTAAGCCTAAAAAAGCCGTCTGAAAATATGATTTTTCAGACGGCTTTTTTACATTTTATGCGTTTTATCTAATCTAAATATAAACGAGGGCTGCCGATTTCAAAACGAAATATGCCGGCAGCCGCATCACCCGTAGCGGCGTTGGAAATCCGCCATAAATTCTGCCAGTGCTTCCACGCCTGCGTAAGGCATGGCGTTGTAGATGCTGGCGCGCATGCCGCCGACGGATTTGTAGCCTTTGAGCAGGCGCAGGCCGCGCAGTTCGGCTTCTTGGATGAATTTTTTATCCAAATCGGCACTGGCGGTTTGGAAGACGACGTTCATCTTGGAGCGTGCGTGCGGGGCGATGTCGTTGCGGTAGAAGCCGCCGCTGCCGTCGATGGCAGCATACAGCGTTTGTGCTTTCAACTCGTTGAGCGCTTCGATTTTTTTCACGCCGCCTTGGGTTTGCAGCCAGCGGAATACCAGCCCGGACATATAAATCGGGTAGGTGGCGGGGGTGTTGTACATGCCGTCTTTGTCGATGTGGGTACGGTAGTTGAACACGGCCGGAATGTTTTTCGGGCAGCGCTCGAGCAGGTCTTCGCGGATGATGACAACGGTTACGCCGGCAGGGCCGATGTTTTTCTGCGCGCCTGCGTAAATCAGGCCGAAGTCGGATATGTTGATTTCGCGCGAGAGAATTTCGCTCGACATATCGCAAACCAGCGGCGGCATGCCGTCTGAAAGTTTCGGCATATCGGCGTATTGCAGGCCGTTGACGGTTTCATTGCTGGCAAAGTGGACGAATGCGGCGTTGCGGTCGATGTCCCAGTTGTCGACGGGCGGCAGGTCTTTGTAGTCGAACTGCTCGCCGCCGTGCGCGGCCAGATGAATGCGGGCATCGGTCAGCAGCGGCATCTGCTCGTAGGCCAGGCGGCTCCAGTTGCCCGTTACCACGGCATCGGCGCGCTCGAAGCCGTGCGCCAGATTCATAGCTGCCATATTAAACTGCGTGGTCGCGCCGCCTTGCAGAAACAAGACTTGGTAGTTTGCGGGAATGTTTAAAAGGCTGCGTAAATCCTGCTCGGCATGATGCAGTATGCCCATAAACATATCCGAGCGGTGGCTCATCTCCATCACGGAAAAGCCCGTGCCGTTGTAATCGAGCATTTCCTGCTGCGCGGTACGCAATACGGCTTCGGGCAATACGGCGGGGCCGGCGGAGAAGTTGTAAATCGGGCTGACTGACATAACGGGCCTTTGCAAATGTTTCGATGAAAATATCCGCCTGATTGTAGAGTGCGGGCGGGCTTTCTGCAAGTATGGGGTTGAAATATCAGGCTTACAGGCTATCGGTAGGCTGACGATACAGGGGGCGCATGGAAAACCAGCGGCGCAGCTCGATTTTTATTTGCTCTAATGCGGCGGTTTTCGAGCTGGGAACATGGCTGTGGCTGACCAGAAAAATCCTTCTCCAGGGCGAAGGGTGGCAAAAAGGGCGACAGGTCAGCGCATACTGGCCGGATAGCATGTCGCACAGGCTGGCGGGTACGAACATCCAGTCTTCATCCTGCATTAACGGCAGGGCGGTATTAAGGGAATCGCAACGGATATTGCTGCTGCCTTCGGTAAATATGCCTTGATGCCAGAGATGGTAGTGCCAACCCCATTCGATATAGATTTCTTTGGCGGTGTCCAACATCTGCATTTCTATAGGCGCTGAGTCGGCCGGAATATTGCGCCCGGCTACCCAGATTTCCTCTTTGCAGAGTTCTTCGAGCTGGATATGGGTTTCTTTGTGGGTTACATCCGTAACCAAACCGATGTCGAGCCGCCGATTGGCAATCTCGCTGACGATTTCACGACTGTGCAGGTTGCAGATGTCGAGTTTGCAATAGGCCTTGTTGCTGATTTCACGATACAGAGGCGGAAGGATATGCAAATTCAAGCTCTCTATGGCGCCAATATGTACGGTAACGTGGTTTTCTTCCTGCTTGAAGCGTTTGATTTCTTCCGACAAGGTCAGCCAGTTGACGGCTATTTTTAAAAATTTCTCACCTTGAATGGTCAGAGAGGCTTCTTTTCCACCCGGCTCGCGCCGTATCAACACACTGTCTAAAGAATCTTCCAGTTGCTTAAGGCGGTAGCTGATGGTGGATTGGGTGATATTAAGCTGCTCTGCCGCACGGGTCAGGCTTTTGGTCACAGCAACCGCGATAAAAGCTTCTAAAAAAGCGTGTTTCATGGCGTTTCTCCCTTTGCGGTATCAAAAATATTCATTTTTTGAATATTCTATATATAAATTTTCCGTTTTTCCATTAAAAACCATGTCTTTATAATTTATTCAGCCGTATTGTCCGGCGTTGAACCCTCATGATGATGGAAAGGGAGGTTACCATGTTTTCACTGTCTTTATCAGCAGAAATCCGAAGCCGTTTTGCTTGCGTGGATGAGGATCCTGATTATGGCACACGCTTGTTTTTCGATAATTCAGGCGGCTCTTTGCGTTTAAAAGAGGCTATCAGAATAAAGGAAGCCATCGATTTGCTGCCGGATTGTCCTGAGCGGCAACACCGCAGGGCTTTGGACTTTCAGGAGCTGATTGCCAAAGGCATACAAGATGTATTAGGTACCGTGTTCGGTGCAGGCTCGGGAAAGCTGATGGTGGAGCAAAGTGCTTCGCAAGCCATGTTCCAAGTGGTAGCGGCCATTATGGAAAATGTCGGCGGCGGCAATGCGGTGACGACCAATGTTGAGCATCCCTCCGCTTACGATGCCGTAAAGTTTTATTGCGAAAAAACACAGCGGGCATTTCGCGTAGCGGCAGCCGACCGCGACGGCTTTGTGACGCCGCAATCAGTGGCTGCGCTGGTGGATGAGCAGACGGTCTTGGTCAGTGTGATAGCGTCTTCCAATATCTCCGGCAACATTATGGACTTGCCTGGCATTATCCGGGCGATCAGAGCCAAAAATCCGAATGTTTATATCATTACCGATGCGGTGCAGCATATGCCCCACGGTACGTTGGATGTTGAAGCATTAGGCATAGATGCCGCCAATTTCGCGCCGTATAAGTTTTTTGGCGGCAGGGGCGTGGGTTTTGCTTATCTTTCCCCGCGTTTGGCACGGCTGCCGCATCACCGCTTATTGGATAAGCCTGAAGACACTTGGATTTTGGGTACCCCTACGCCGTCTGTATTTGCTTCTTTTTCTGCGGTTATCGACTATGTATGTTGGCTGGGTAAGACTTGCGGCGGTCAGGGCAGTCGTCGCGATTTGTATTTATCAGGCATGCACGCCATTGAAGAGCAAGAGCGCTTTTTACTGCACAGGTTGCTGGAAGGAGGCGGAGAGATGCCCGGCTTGCGCCATCAGCCTAAAGTACGGGTATATGCAGACACGCCGGATTTATCCCGACGCGATTTAATCGTAGCCATGGGGATAGAAGGCTGGGATTTCGAAGCCTTGCGGCTGGCTTACGAGCGGGCTGGGGTGGTGGTATATGAGCGGGTAAACAGCAGCATCTATTCCCGCCGTATTGTTGAGGCATTGGGCTTGAGCGGTGCTCTACGGGTTTCACCGCTGCACTGTCATACAGCAGAAGATATCGACCGCTTTTTGGCGGTAACTGCCGAATTGGCAGACGCAGCGCCGCCGCATGTTTTGGCAAAGTAGTATGGGTTTGAGATAAAAATATTTTCAACAGACCGAATCAGATAAACCGCCGGATGTGGCATGGTTTTGGCAATTCTGATTTGTAATCTCAAACCTTGTACAAACTGCTTATCCGAATGCATATAAATAAAACAAAAAATACAGGAGAAATAAGATGAAGAAATTAAGCCTTTCTACCAAAGTCGCTATCGGTTTTGCCGCCGGTATTGTGCTGGGGTTGATTTTTCAGGAAAAAGTGCTGGTTATCAAGCCGGTGGGTATGATTTTCCTGACTTTGATTAAAATGATTGTTGTGCCGCTGGTGTTTTTTTCCATTGCTTCGAGTGTTACCGGTATCGACAATATCCAGCGTTTGAAACGCATCGGCGGTAAAACACTGCTGTATTATGTATCCACCACCGTTCTGGCGGGCTGTATCGGCTTAACGGTTGCACACTTGCTTCAGCCCGGAGCCGGTATGGATATTTCCGCATTGGCCGTATCCAATCAGCCAACCGAAAACAAAGAAATACCCAATATCGGCCAGACCATAGTCAGTTTGTTTCCTGCCAATCCTTTTCAAGCATTGGTAGAGGGGAATTTGATGCAGGTTATCGTCTTTTCGCTGTTTCTCGGCGTATCCATGGTGTTGCTGGGCGAGCGGGCGAAAATGCTGCGGGATTTGATGAGCACGGGTACGGAAGTGATGTATAAAATGACCGCCTTGGTCATGGCACTCTCTCCTTACGGCGTTGCCGCTTTGATTGCCTGCTCCATCGGCGAATACGGCATCCAAGTATTCGGTCCGTTGGCACAATTTATCCTGACGGATTATCTGGGTCTGTTGGCCGTTATTCTGCTGGTGTATTTAGCGATGCTAAAATGGATTGCCAAAGTACCTCTGGGTGTCTTTTTTAAGAAGATACTGCCGATTTGGGCGGTAACGGCCAGCACCACCAGCAGCTCGGGCACCTTGCCGGTAACAACGGAAGTTGTGGAGAAAAAGCTGGGTGTGCATAATGAGTTGGCTCAGTTTACGCTGCCGATTGGTGCAACCATGAATATGAACGGTGCAGTGGTTTATTATTCGGCGGCCGTGATTTTCGTGTCACAGATTTACGGCGTGGATTTGGACGTGACATCACAAATCACGTTGATTTTGTTGACTACGCTGGTATCTATCGGCTCACCGGGTATTCCGGGCGGCGGTATTGTGATGACCGTCATGCTATTATCTACTATGGGATTGCCTTTGGAGATTATGGGTTTGATTGCCGGAATGTACCGCATATTGGATATGGGGCATACCACTTTGAATGTAACGGGTGATGTGGTCAGCACCTTGTGTATTGCCCGAAAGGAAAAGATGCTCGACGATGACATCTTAAACGGCTGATAAAGCCTATCCTCACCGGCTATGCCGTCTGAACTTTGATTTTCAGACGGCATTTTTGTTTGCCGCCTTGCAAAGATTTTTCATCAGGCCGGCAGATTAAACAGATGAAATTGATTATAATCGTTTGCATAGGAAATGACGGCGGCAAGCGGGTGAGAGCTTTGCTATGCGGTTTTTTCAGACGGCTTTTGCGGAAAATCCCATCAGGCCGTCTGAAAACAGCGCCAGGCCGTCTGAAAACAGGAGCAAAGCCATGTCGGTAAACCACTATGAAAACTTCCCCGTCGGCTCGCTGGCCGTACCGCGCCGCCTGCGCAAGCCCATCCATGCGGTTTATGCTTTTGCCCGTACTGCGGACGACATTGCCGATGAGGGCGAGTTGTCCGATGAAGAGCGGCTGTGGGGATTGATGGATTTGGAGCAGGAGTTGGCGCGTATCGGCAGGGGTGAAAAGCCGCTGATGCCGCTGATGCAGCGTCTGCAATCGGAAGCCATCCGGCCTTTTAATCTACCGCTGGCGCCGTTTTACGACCTACTTTCGGCATTCAAACAGGATGTGGTGAAAACGCGCTATCAGAATTTCGGCGAGCTGGTTGATTACTGCCGCCGTTCGGCCAATCCCGTCGGGCGGATTATGCTGCACCTTTACGGGAAGACCGATGGCGTCAGCATCGCCCGCAGCGACGGCATCTGCACCGCCCTGCAGTTGATTAACTTCTGGCAGGACGTAGCCGTGGATTGGCAGAAAGGGCGGGTATATATCCCGCAAGACGATTTGCAGCGTTTCGGCGTAACCGAAGCGCAGATTGCCGAAGGGCGCGCCGATTTTGCGTTTCAGCGGCTGATGGCGCACCAATGCACGCGTGCGTTTCAAATACTTAAATCCGGCTCGCCGCTGGGCAAAACGCTGAAAGGGCGCATCGGTTTTGAGTTGCGTATGATTGTGGTCGGCGGCCAGCTGATTTTGCAAAAACTCGACGGCTGCAAATACGATGTATTCACGCAGCGTCCGGTATTGGATAAAAAAGACTGGCTAATCATTATCAAGCGCGCCTTGTTGAAAAAATAGCCTGCTTACAATG
>NZ_BCWL01000054.1 GCF_001592185.1 Bergeriella denitrificans NBRC 102155 | reverse complement strand
CGAAGCCGCAGACAGTATAGATAGTACGACAAGGCGAAGCAACGCTGTACCATTCTTATTTTAAATGACTATACCTATCCGAAACCAGCTCATCCACCTTTTGTACCACTCTATATTCCACCCCGTCCAACTGCGCGAAATGTTTTTTTGCATAAGCGATTTTCAGCTGCTCGGACGTGCGTAATCCGCGTAAATCTACGCTTCCGGTTCCGGTATTTTTGGTTTCCGCCACAAAATACACACGTTCGCTTTCATTCATCACCACCGCCCAATCCGGATTGTAAAAGCCGGCAGGCGTGCGGATTTTAAACTTATTAGGCAGTTTGAAATAAAAAGCCACCGCGTGATTTTCTGCTGCTTCATGGCTTTGGCAGGCTTGTGCAAACTGCTTTTCCGTGTCGCTGTCCAAATCAATCAAGCCGGCTTGGTAGATGGTTTTTTCAGGCTTGGTGACATGAAAAGAATGCTCGTTTTGATAAAACTCGGCCGAAATTTCGCGCATTTCGTACACCGGCTGTTCAATCAGTTCATACTCAATCCCGTTGACCATCAATTCCTGCAAGGCCGTCTGAATTTCTTTGGCGGCGGTCTCAATGAATTTTTGCGGATGGTTGGCAATCTGATTGATTTTTCCCGACTGTTTCAAAATCTGTGCAATGGTTTGACGCGTAAGCTCGGTTCGCTGCTGGATTTCGCTTAAAACATCAGGAATTTCTACTTCCTGAGGCAGCGCAAACGCTTTTTCCGAGCGGGCAAACTCGGTTTCCACGCCGAAGGTTCGGCTGATTTGCAGCTTCACTTTTTCGCTGGCGATATGCGGTTTTGCGATTTCAGGCAGGTTTGCAATGTTTTGCGCCGCTTTTTCAATCAGCTCCTGCGTGGAAAAATGCACACGGTAACGTGTTTGACGGTTGATTTTCTGCCAAATTTCCTGAAACAACGGGTCAGCCGAAAAATCATCGCGCGTTTTCATGACGGCGCGGGCGCGTTTGGGCTTCGCGCCGCCGTTGGCAAATTCCACACCGCAATCATCGGCAATTTCCTGTTGCAGCAAGCGTGCAAACTGCTCATAGCTTTCATTGGCAATCACGGTCAATACATTATCCCCAATCTCCCGATGGCGCGAACCGTCTTGCTTGACGGGCAAACGCAAACCGCGGCCGATTTCCTGCCGCTTCTTCGCCGTGCTGACTGTTTCGTTGAGCGTACAGATTTGGAATACATTCGGATTATCCCAGCCTTCGCGCAAAGCGGAATGCGAAAAAATAAACCGCAATTCGGAATCAAACGACAGTAATTTTTCCTTATCTTTCATAATCAACTGATAAGTTTCATTATCCGCCTGCGTATTGCCGCCGGTATTTTTCAGACGGCCTTTATCCTGCGAAAAATAGCCGCCGTGCGCATCTTCAGGATTTTCACCGCCGTAATAGTGGCGGTAGGCTTCTTCAAACCACGTTTTAAATTTACCGTCTTCGCCGTTTGCGCCGCGATAATGTTCTACTTTATCAATAAAAAACAAGGATAAAACCTTAATCCCTTTGGGCTTGAGTTTGCGCTCTTTGCGGATATGTTCTTCAACGGTTTGGAAAATCTGCCGCTTCATGATTTCATCCTGCACCGCGCTGTCGTTTTGAAACTGCCCGACGATTGTGCCGTTGGATAAACCCATCTGCCAATCAAGGCCGTCTGAAAAAATTTCATCAACCAGATAGCCGTCACGGTACAGTCCGTTTTCATTGGATTTGGCAAACAAATCATCGCCGGCTTTCACGCTGACTGCTTTTTTGGCGATTTCCCCGTTTTTCGGGTTACGCACCAACAATTCCACCTTGGCGGAAATCGATTTTTTAGCAGGTTTCACTTCCAAAAGCCGCACATATGCGCCTTGTTCCGCACCTTTGGCGGTGACGCTGTCCACCACAATCTGCTTCACCAGGCCCATCTGATAAGCCTGAACGGGATTCAGGCTGTACACCGGGTTATACGGATTTTTGTGCGTAGCCGAATAGCGCAAAGTAAACAAAGGATTTAACTTCTCAATACTTTCGCGGCTCAACTCGCTTTCAAAATTCTGCGGCTCGTCCAAAATCACCACCGGCTGCGTATGCGCCAGCCATTCCACCGGCGCAAAGCCCTGTTCACGCACTTGGTTGATGATGTTGCTGTCTTTGTTAAATGCCTGAATCGTCATCACCAAAACATGAATCTGATTGCTTTCGGCAAAAGTTTTCAAATCATTCAGACGGCTGCTGTCGTATTCATGCGCAATCACCACCTCATTATCAAACGCATCATCAAAATGCGCCTTGGTTGCGCGCAAAGTCTGCATCACACCCTCGCGGATGGCCACATTCGGCACCACAATCACAAACTTCAGCCAGCCGTATTGTTTGTGTAATTCGTAAATCGTGCGCAGATACACATACGTCTTGCCCGTGCCCGTTTCCATTTCCACCGAAAAATTCAAGCCCTGTGCGCCCAGATCGCTGGGGGCAATACCGTTGGCCGTCTGAACCGCCCGCAGGTTTTCAGCCATTTCATCATGGCTGATAAAGCGGCGGTTACCCACCACCGCGCCGCCGTTTTGATGAAACACCGTTTCCGGCTGCATTTTCAGACTGCCTGAAAACACATTCAACACCGCGTCAATCGCCGCACGCTGGTAATCCAATTGCTCAAAATTCAGTTTCATTTATCTGTATCCCATGCTTTTTATTCTTTTAAAGCCAACCCACGTAGGGAGGGGCGGAAGCCCCGCCGCCTCACCGCAAGGCAAAGAACAGCGCCAAATCCAACAATTTGGAACCTCCGCAAAATCCAACGCAACGGTTTGTAGGGGCGGGTTTGGCACCCGCCCGCATGTGTAGCTTGAAGAAACCATAATGTTCAACGGGTTGGATTTTCGGGCGGGTGTCAAACCCGCCCCTACAATCGGTTTCCGGTCAATTTCTATTTTTTTGCAAAGGTTCAACTTATCTTATCCTACGGCTACGGCGGCTACACATACTCAAACGCAATGCCCGCATCTTTCATCTGCAAAGCCATATTTTTCATCAGCGCATCCCGGTTATAAAACAGCTTTTCCAAAATGATGATTTTATTCGGTTTTTGTGCAATAATCTCACGCAGCAGGTCTTCGTTTAACGTCGTGAGCAGCAGCGCATAACGTTTGTCTTCATCAGCCAACCAATACACCTGATTGCGTACGGCAAGCTGCGCCGTCAGCGGCAAGCCCAAGCGCAACAGCAATTCATAGGCCATCTTATCCGGCGTAGCGTGTTCGGCAACGGTATCGGTAAACATTTCCAGCGTTTCGCCCAAATTTTCCCAATCCGGCTTCTGCCAGCGTTTGAAATTGCTTTCCGCCAATTTGAACACCTTAAAACCCGTATCCACCGTAGGTTGGGCATTTATGCCCGACACACCGTTATCGGCAGTATCCATATTTTCAGACGGGCTTTCTTGTCGGGCATGAATGCCCGACTTACGGATTTGTTCGCCCGCGCGGCGGATGCGTTCTTTGGCAATATCCGCAATGGTATTGAAACCCGCTTTGCGTGCTTCGGATTTTTCGTCCGTTTCTTCGGGTAATTGCACGCAGAGATAACGGCGATTGCCGCCGTCTTCGGCATTAAGCTGCATCACCGCGTGGGCTGTGGTGCCGCTGCCGGAGAAGAAGTCTAGGATAAGCGCATTCTCATCATGTAATGCATTGATAAAAAATTGAATCAGAGCCGTCGGCTTGGGGAAATCAAACAATTTTCCTTGAAACAGTTCAGTAATTTCTTTCGTACCATTTAAAGACATTCCGACGCTTTCAGGCAGCTTTGTGCTGACAGCAATCCTACCAAAACTGTCTCCCGCTTTTGCTATGTCGTCATCTTTAAAGTAACGCATAACAGGGTTTCTGATATTGAGAAACTCATAATCATCAGGAAATACGATTTTTCCCGCATCGTAATATTCTTGAAAAGTATCTTGGGTAACTGCCCAAGTTCGTAACGGATTAGCCGGATATTCTTTGCCTGTTCTCGGGTCAATCATGGTAAAAAATGAATTGGGGCGTTCTGCTGCACTAGTCTGCTTGGTTAAATCGTGAATACGCCAAGGACGGTTTGGAAAATCATCGGTTTCAAAATATTTACGTTCTTTTCCTTCAACGCTGGCAACAAAAATATCCGATTTGGCATACGCAATAATTTGTTCGTAATCGGAAGATACACCAAACGGCACATCAGATTTTGCTGTGCGTTTGCGCCACGGAAATTGCCCCACAAAATTCTCCGACCCAAACACCTCATCACACAATAATTTCAACTGCGCCTGTTCGTTGTCATCAATGCTGATAAAAATCACGCCGTCATCGCGCAACAAGGTTTTCGCCAAATGCAGTCGCGGCAGCATCATGGAGAGCCAGTTGCTGTGATATTGTCCGTTTTCTTTGCTGTTTTTGCGGAACGCGCCTTGAAACACGCCGTCGCGTTTCAAATAGCCCGCGTCATCGGTATCGCCCACGCGGCGGGCGTATTCTTCGCGGGTTTCGGAGAATTTGTCAGGGTAGATAAAGCTGTCGGAGCCGGTGTTGTAGGGCGGATCGATGTAAATCATCTTTACGCTGCCGGCATAGGATTTTTGCAGGATTTTCAGCGCTTCGAGGTTTTCCGCTTCGATAAACACGTTTTGCGTGGTGTCGAAATCCACGCTTTCTTCGGGGCAGGGGATGAGGGTATTGAAAGTCGGGCTTTGCAGCGTGCGGTAGGCATCGGATTTGCCCGCCCAGTTGAGCATATAGCGCTCGTTGGCATCGGCGCTGTTGGCTTCGCCGAGAATGAGTTTGAATTTCTCCCAATCGATTTTGCCTTCGCAAAAGACTTCGGGAAAAAGATTTTTGAGTGTTACTAGATTGTTTTCGTTGAAATTATTTTCTAAATCGCGTATAATTTCGGTTCGGTTCGGTTCGGTTCGGTTCGGTTCGGTTCGGTTCGGTTCGGTGCCATAACTGCGTCCTAAATGTCAAGTGTATCGGGCGGAATTATATTTTGCTTAAAGTGCGCCAGCAAGCCCACCTTTAACACGAAACAGGTAGCAGGATAAGGCGGAAAAAGCGCCGCAAAATTCAAAAAAGCCGTCTAAAAATCAAGCAATGCTGATTTTCAGACGGCTTTTTGCCGTGTCGGGCGATACTGCTGAAGCGGGTAGGGAAGGGCAATAGGGGAAAATCGGGCGGCCGCGCTTTGTGGTTCCGGCCAAAACACGCTAAAATAGCCGTTTTGCTGTTGAACCAGAGGAACAAGGTTTCTTATGCTGTGGACTGTTGTGGTTTTTGTATTGCTGTGCGCGATCGGCGGGGCTTTGTGGCTGCATTACCGCCAAGAGCAGGCGTGGCGCCGCGAGTGGGCGGAGATGTCGGACGGGGGCGGCTTGCCCGAATCGTTCAGCGTTGACGTGCCGTCTGTCAAAACGTGGTGGCAGCAGCTGGCGGCATGGCTTCCTTTGCGCCTTTCCCGCAAGGGCGACAGCAGCCGCAAGGCGCACTCGCGTCTTTTGGCGGTAAAACAGTACACACCGGCCGATGAAGCGGCAAATATTCCGGACTATATCGACGACAGCTCGGCGTTTTCCAAGTTTCCCGAAAACGCGGCAGAGACAGAGGTAGCAGCAGCGCAGGCAAGAAAACGCATCACGCGCCTGCCGGCTTACCCTGATATCGTGCCTTTTGTGGAAAGCAGCGAGCCGGAATACCGCGCCCGTAAAGTGCGCCATGCCGATTGGGAAGAAATTACCCTGCAGGAAGCCACTTCCGCTTTGGGCGAAGCAGCGCTTTTGGAAGCCGCACGCAGCCGCGAGCCGGAGTTTGCCATGGCCGATACCGCGCCGCAAACGGCCAAGCAGCCTGAGAAAGAGTGGGAAATCATCGGCTTTGACGATCCGGTATTGAGCCGCACCCGCGAGCGCGTATTGGCCGGGGTAAACGGCATTTCCCGCACCAACCGCGCCGCCAAGCCGCAGGCTGCGGGCGTATCGGCAAACGGCGCAATCAGTGCCGACAGCATCCGCGCGGATCTGCATCGGCAGTCTGCCACAGCTGCCCGCGCCGATGCGGGGCAGCGTACCCGCCCTCAATTAATTGGCGATGATGAAATTCTGGCTAATCTGACGCGCAAACTGATGCCGCGCCGCCAAGCCCGTTCGGCCAATTTGATTAAAAACCGCCAAGAGAGCAACGCGCAGCCGCAGCGTCAAAATATTTGGGCGCAGGAAAAAGCCGCGCTGAAACCCGCCGCTTCAGTTGCCCAGCCGCGCCCGGCCGCGCAGCCTGAGCCGACACCAAGCGCGATTGCCCGGGTGCAGCCCGTTGCCGCCGCGCCGATACCGCAGACGGAGCAGGCCGCTGCGCCTCGCCCTAAATTGTCTATTCAAGATTTGCTGGTGCGGGAATCTGCGCCTGCCGATGAATATCATGCGGCGGAAGCGGATGACGCGCCTGTAGCCGCCGCAACTTTGGCCGCAGCAGAGCCGGTTCGCCATGCAGAGCCCGTTGCCGAAATGCCTGCGCCTGATGCGGCTACGTTTATGCCGTCTGAAAATCAGTCTTACGCTGCACCCGCGCCGGCCACATGGCAGCCGCCGGTACAAGCTGCGCCGCAAACCGCTCAAGCGCCTGCGGCTTACCGCCCGCAGACACAGCCCGCGCCTGCCGCCGACGGGCAGATGATTTTGCCGAGCGTGGATTTGCTGCTGCCGCCGGAATACGACCCGAGCGCGCGCCAAACCGAAGAGGCTTTGCTGGAAAACAGCATTACCATCGAAGACAAGCTGGCGGAGTTTAAGGTTAAGGTTAAAGTGATGGATGCTTATGCCGGGCCGGTGATTACCCGCTATGAAATTGAGCCGGATGTCGGCGTGCGCGGCAACTCGGTATTGAATTTGGAAAAAGATTTGGCACGCTCGCTGGGCGTGGCGTCTATCCGCGTGGTAGAAACCATTCCCGGCAAAACCTGCATGGGTTTGGAGCTACCCAATCCGCGCCGTCAGATGATTCGTTTGAGCGAAATTTTCAACGCGCCCGCGTTTTCCGAATCCCGCTCTAAGCTGACCCTGGCGTTGGGTCAGGACATTACCGGCGAGCCGGTGGTGACCGATTTGGCCAAAGCGCCGCACCTGCTGGTAGCGGGTACGACCGGCTCGGGTAAATCCGTGGGCGTGAATGCCATGATTTTGTCCATGCTCTTCAAAGCATCGCCCGAAGAAGTCCGCATGATTATGATTGACCCGAAAATGCTGGAATTGAGCATTTACGAGGGCATTCCGCATCTGCTGGCGCCGGTGGTGACCGATATGAAGCTGGCGGCCAACGCGCTGAATTGGTGTGTGAACGAAATGGAAAAACGCTACCGTCTGATGAGCCATGCGGGCGTGCGTAATCTGGCGGGCTTCAATCAGAAAATCGCCGAAGCCGCCGCGCGCGGCGAGAAAATTGTCAATCCGTTTACGCTCACGCCCGACAATCCCGAATATTTGGAAAAACTGCCGTATATCGTGGTGGTGGTGGACGAGTTTGCCGATTTGATGATGACCGCCGGCAAGAAAATCGAAGAGTTGATTGCCCGCCTGGCGCAAAAAGCCCGCGCCGCCGGCATCCACCTGATTTTGGCCACGCAGCGCCCGAGCGTGGACGTGATTACCGGCCTGATTAAAGCCAATATCCCGACGCGCATCGCTTTCCAAGTGTCCAGCAAAGTGGACAGCCGCACCATCTTGGACCAAATGGGCGCGGAAAACCTGCTCGGCCAGGGCGATATGCTGTTCCTGCCTCCGGGCACGGGCTATCCGCAGCGCGTTCACGGCGCATTTGCTTCCGATGAAGAAGTGCACAATGTGGTCGAATACCTGAAGCAGTTCGGCGAGCCGGATTATATCGATGAGATTTTGAGCGGCAGCATGGAAGAGCTGCCCGGCATCAGCCGCAGCAGCGAAAGCGAAGCCGACCCGCTGTATGACGAAGCCGTAGCCTTTGTTATCAAATCGCGCAAAGCCAGCATCTCCGGCGTACAGCGCGCGCTGCGCATCGGCTACAACCGCGCCGCCCGCTTAATCGACCAAATGGAAAGCGACGGCATCGTTTCTGCGCCGGAAACCAACGGCAACCGCAGCGTATTGGCCAGAAACAGCGATCATTTGGACGGATAAGCCGTCTGAAAAACAGGCCGTCTGAAAATCTCATGTTTCAGACGGCCTAAAAGTTTATTCATAATCAAAAAGCCGTCTGAAAGATAGATTTTCAGACGGCTTTTGTTATGAAAATACTAAGTAAACAACTGCTTATAAGTCCCCCAAGCGTTCTGCCGACGGAGCATAGTAATAAGCACCGGACACGGCAGTGGACAAGTGCGCCAGCAGGCGGTCGGTTTGGCCGTCGGTTTCGCCGAACATGCTTAAAAGCTGGGCTTCGATATTGTGCAGGGTGTGGCAGTAGGAGATAAACATCAGGCCGTTTTCGCCGCTGACCGTGCCGTAGGGCAGGCTGCGGCGCACGATTTTCAGGCCGACGCCGTTTTCTTTGAGGTTGACGCGGCCGAGGTGGGAGTCGGTCAGGCGCACATCGCGGCTGAATTCTTCGTTGGCGGCTTTGCTGCGGCCGACGTCTGCCTCTTGGTCGGGAATGCCGATGCCTTGCCATTTTTTCAGATTGTGGCGGTATTTTTGCAGTAAAACGTAGCTGCCGCCCGCGTCCGGCTGCCCGTCGGCGATGATGCCGACTTGGCGGACATTATCGTCGCCCTGCGGATTTTCCGTACCGTCCACGAAGCCGTCGGTACCGCGGTTTTCCAAAAGGCGCAGGCCGTGGGTTTCGCTTTGCACGCTGATGCTGCCGCCGAATGCGGCCAATACGCGCTCAGCCAGTGCGAAATTCAAATCTTGGCGCATGGATTGGATATGAATCATCACATCATGCTGGGTCGCAGGCGCCAGGCCGTTGCCCAAGGCGCGGAAGGGCTTGATTTCACGGCCTTCTTGGGCATGGTTCAGCGTTTGCCAAAAGCTGCTGCCGAATGCAATCGACAGGCCGAGTGAGGCATCGGGAAACTGCGTTTGCAGATCGGAGAGGGCGGCCAATGCGCTGCGGCAGGCAGCTTTTATTTGCGCGGTCTGCCCGGCATGGATGTCGGCCTCGATAAAGATACCGGCTTTGCAGTGGTCGGGGATAATGGCGGTTTGCGGACGGGCCATTTTGCGTTCCTTCTGTTTAGATGGCAATAAGCCGATTATAGCGGATTTCAGACGGCTTTTCACGGCGCGTCATTTACCATTGCTTGCATTTGGCGGCCTATTTAGAGCAGGGCGGTATGTTACAATCTGCGGTTGGTTTTTGATTGGATTTTGCTATGCGTTTCGGCATTTTTCTATTGGTTGCGGCGCTGCTGCAGGTGTTTACTTTCGGCCTGGGGCGTTCGCTGCAATGGCTGTTTGCGCCGCTGGTCGGCATAAAAGGGCGCAAATGGCTGATGGCAGCGGCATATTTGGCCACCAATGCCATGCTGGCCGGCGTGATTCTGCAAATCGGCGGATATATTGAAGCCAAAATATGGCTGTTCCGCCTGATGGCTTTGTGGATGGTAGTTTTGCTGTTTGTGATGTATGCCGCACTGGCAACGTTTCTGCTGTATCTGCTGCTGCGTAAAACCCTTAGCAGCCCGCCGCTTTCACGCAGCCTGCGGATTTTCGCGCCGCTGTTTTTTGTCGGGCTGATGGGGCTGTCGGTGTATAACGCCTATACGCCGGTTGTCCGCCACCAAACCGTGCAAATCAATAAAAAGCTCGATAAGCCGCTGCGTATCGGCATGGCCAGCGATCTGCATTTGGGCGTATTATTCGGCGCCAGGCAGTTGGACGCGCTGGCGGAAATCATGCAGCGCGAGCAGGTGGATATGATTTTGCTGCCGGGCGATTTGATGGACGACAATGTCCAAGCCTACCGCGCGGAAAATATGCAGCCGCATCTGGAAAAACTGCGTGCGCCGTTGGGCGTATATGCCACCTTGGGCAATCACGATTTATTTGGCGCGCAGGCGGAAATTAAAGCCGAGCTGGAAAAAGCCGGCATCCGCGTGCTGGTTAACGAGGCTTTGACGCATCAGGGGCTGCTGCTGGTCGGCCGCAACGACGATATCGATTATTCGCGCGTGCCGACCGAAGCCTTGCTGGCCGGGCAAAACACAGATTTACCGGTCTTGCTGATGGACCACCGCCCGAGCGAAATCGAGCAGCATCAGCATCTGCCCATCGATATCCAGGTCTCCGGCCATGTGCATAACGGCCAAGTCGCACCGGCCAATTTAATTGTCCGCGCCTTAAACCGCTTGGCCTACGGCTACGAAGCCATCGGCCGCGGCCATTATTTCGTGACTTCCGGCTACGGCTTCTGGGGCGTACCGATGAGACTGGGTTCGCAATCAGAAGTTTGGATTATCGATGTGAACGGTTTGCCTGAATAAGCCGGAATAATCGGCGTAGAATAATAGGCCGTCTGAAAACAGCGTTTTTCAGACGGCTTTTGATTGATTTAGATTTGATTGGGCGCTTAAAGATAATATCGGATATAAAATAGTTCGCATAAAATTATCGCAATCGATGGGCGTATGGCTTGAGCGTAGTGGGAATGGCGGTTTTAGGCTGGTTTTAGGAATAAGCATAAGTTCGCATAATACATATTATGTTAAATTTTATATATGCGATTATTGTACCCAAGTGTGCTCTCTG
>NZ_BCWL01000053.1 GCF_001592185.1 Bergeriella denitrificans NBRC 102155 | reverse complement strand
AAATTAAGTTCTTCGACTATACTGTTGCTGTGCGGTAGCAGCGGGGCGGTGTCGGTAATCTGGCAGGTAAGGGGCTCGGGGCGTGTCATTGCAGGAAAAGGCCGTCTGAAAACCGCCCGTACCCGACAGGCATCTTCAGACGGCCTTTTCAGCGAAAATAAAAAGCCCCTTGCTGAAAAGCAGGGGGCTTTGCCTATCGGGAAACCGGATTATTTCAATTTGGTTTCTTTGTAGATAACGTGTTTGCGGGCTACCGGATCGAATTTTTTGATTTCCAGTTTGCCGGGCATAGTGCGTTTGTTTTTGGTAGTGGTGTAAAAGTGGCCAGTACCTGCACTGGATTCCAGTTTGATTTTATCGCGCATTGCAGTAATCCTTAATTAAGCGTTCGTTAAATTAAGCTTCGCCGCGAGCACGCAGATCGGCCAATACGACGTCAATGCCTACTTTATCGATGGTGCGCAGTGCAGCGTTAGATACGCGCAGGCGAACCCAGCGGTTTTCACTTTCTACCCAGAAACGACGTGATTGCAAGTTAGGCAAAAAACGACGTTTGGTTTTGTTGTTGGCGTGTGATACGTTGTTGCCAGACATCGGGCGCTTACCGGTCACTTTGCAAACTCGTGCCATGGTTAGTCTCCAAACTTCTAAAATAGTAAAACGCGATTTATACCATAAAAAGCAATGTTGTTTCAAGCAGTTTTCTGAGAAAACGGCATTTTTAGGGTTTAAACCGCCGAAATGTTGTTTCTGTGAAACGGTTTGCCGCCTGCGGCAGCGGGGAAGCCGTCTGAAAAATGCACCGGACGCAGGCTGCGCCGCCGCGTTTCAGACGGCCGGTATCAGTCGAGCTGGGCGACGGATACGGGCAGGTTGCGTACGGCCGCGAGGGTGGCGGACGCGGCTTTCTGCTGCTTGCGGAACGCGGTCATATTGCCGGGCGTCAGCTTGGGCGTGGGCAGGGCAACGGTGGCGGGATTGACGGGTTGGCCGTTGACCCGGGCTTCGTAGTGCAGGTGGGGGCCGGTGGATTGGCCGGTCGAGCCGACGTAGCCGATGATTTCTCCGGCGCGGACGTTGCCGCCGGCGGTAGAGAATGCGCTCATGTGGCCGTAAAGGGTTTCCACGCCGTTGCTGTGGCGGATGATGACGGTGTTGCCGTAGCCGCCGCGCCAGCCTTTGAAGGTCAATACGCCGTCGGCAGCGGCTTTAATCGGTGTGCCGCTCGGGGCTGCGTAGTCAATGCCTGTGTGCATACGCACGGAATGGTGGATGGGGTGCACGCGGTAGCCGAAGGGCGAGGAGATGCGGGCGCCGCCGACCGGCTCGCTGGTAAAGCCTTCTTTTTGCTGCAGCGATTTGCCGTTTTGGTCGTAATAGCTGCCGCTTTCTTCATCGCCTTTGCCCTGGCTGTAGTAATAGGCATGGTAGGTTTTGCCGTTTTTCACCACTTCGGCGGCCAAAATATCGCCCACGGCCATCTGCTGGCCGCGGAAATACATGCTGTTGTAGAGCAGGCGGATCACGTCGCCTTCTTTCAGGCTCTGCATATCGAAGTTGTCGGCGAAGATTTCTTTCAACTGGATATACAGGTCGGCGGGAATTTCCGCGCGCAGCATATCGCCGATGGCGGAGCTGCGGATGTGGACGGCGCGCAGGGTAGGCAGGGTTTTCATGTCGGTATCGGCATGGGATACGCGCCATTTGCCGTCTTTTTTCTCCAGCGCCACCAGGTTGCGCTCCAGCTCTTCATCGCTGAAAAACTGCACGTCGGTCACTTCGCCGGCCGCGTTGACGCGGATGCTGACCGATTGGTTGCTGCTGAGGTTTTTCATATTGCGGCTGGCGTTGTTGTGCGCCATGATTTTGCGGATGTCGTCTTGCGGCACGCTCAGGCGCTCGAGCACATCGGCGAGCGAATCGCCCTGCTGCACCAGCTCCTGCGCCCAGTAGCCGCTTTGGGTGTCGGCGGCGGCGATGGTGGGCATGGGCAGCTCTTGGGAAATCCGTTCGATTTTGAAGTCGCTGCCGGGCAGCGGCTCGGTCACACCGTAGGCGGTCATCACTGCGGATACGGGCAGCAGAATGCCCAGCAGCGACCAGCGCACGGGCTTGTTGCGCCAAAAGCGGTTAAAAAAAGAGGGTTTGCTCTGCTTATTCACTCATGATCCTTCTGACCGTGCGGCCGCAGCCGCGCGCGCGGAGTGCGCCGGTATCTGATTTGATTGATGGGCAATAGTTTATCCCAGCCGCCGCTTTTTCAGACGGCAGCGGCTGGGATAAACCATCGCGTGCGGCATATTATCGGGACTATTGTGTTGATTTACCACCCGCATTTTCCGAAATTTACGCCCTTCATTTTAACACGTCAGCCGCCCGGGCAACAAAAAATCTGCCCGTGCGCGGCGGGCGCGGGCGGATTTGCCGCCGGCTGCTTCTCGCGTAAAATGGGCGTTTTCCCCGATTTCTCCGCCATGAAACTGACCTTAGCCCTGCCCGCGCTCTTCCGCCCCGCCGACGATGCGCCGCCGCTGCCAGAGTTGCCGGCATTTAACCAAATCTTGCGTTACGGACGTGTGGCGCATCTGCCGCGCAGGCCGTCTGAATTTTACGCGCGGCATCTGTGGCGCGGCAGCCTGCTGGCGCACGCCAAAGCCTTTGCCGGTCTGCCGCCGGAGCAGCCCGCCGCTTTTGCGTCGCCGGTGTGGCAGCAGATGGGGATGCACCAGGCCAGCATCGTCGGCGGGGAATATCTGCATATCGATGCGGAAGAAGCCGCGCGGCTGTGTACCGAGTTGAGCGCGTTTTACCGCGAAGACGGCTGGACGTTTCATGTAGTGCGCCCCGATTTGTGGCTGCTGGCCAAGCCGTCTGAAAGTGATTGGCAGGTTGCGCCGCTGCCCGATGTGTGCGGGCAGGTCGGCAGCAGCGCCCAAGCGTGCGGCGCGGATGCGCTGGAATGGTTGGCGAAACAGACGGAAATCCAAATGTGGCTGCACGCGCATCCCGTCAATCAAACGCGTGCCGCGCAGGGGCTGCCCGCGCTGAACGGTCTGTGGCTGTGGCAGGATGCGACGGGCGAACAGACGGCGGATTGGGTGGCCGCAAGCAGCCCGTGGGCGCAGTTTGCTGAGGGCGAGAAAATCGATGCACCTTACAACTTTGCCGCCTTGCTCGCGCACATCGAAGAAACCGCCCGCCCCGTATCGGAAGCGGTGGTGTGGCTGGACGATTTGGCGGCCACGGTGCATATGGGCGATGTGTCGGCTTATTGCGACATTTTAGAAAGCTGGGAAACACACTGGTTTGCGCCGCTGCTGGGCGCGCTACGCACCGGCCGCGTGCGGCAGCTGGCGGTGGAAACCGACGGCGAACAGGGCGGCAGCCTGGTATTGACGCGCCGCTCGCTGCGGGCGTTTTGGAAAAAACGGCGGGTGTTCCGGGGTACGGGCTGGGCGTAATCGGGCGCGGTTTTAGTGGTGTCTTGAAATGCCTGAAAATCAAAATGCGTAGGCCGGGTTTGTTGGGGTAAAGCCCAGTCTGTGTTTCTGGAAATATACAAAGCCGTCTGAAAAATCCTTTTTTCAGACGGCTTTGCGCGTTTATCGTCAATATGGCGGACTGTATCTGCCCGCTACGATTTTTGGGAAACGGCATCAGCCGTAGGGCGGGGTTGCTACCCCGCCGCTCAACAGCAAGCCTTATTCAACCACGATTTTCGGGAAGCGGCTGCTGAAGTCGCGGCCTTTGTCGGCGACGGCTAGGGCGACTTGGAAGGCGGCCTGCGTGTAGATATCGGCAATGGCGGGGTGTTCTTCCAATAATTGCAGCGCCGTGCCGCTGTCCATGGCTTCGCGCACGGGCAGGCTTAATGGCAGCTGGCCGAGCAGCGGTACGCTCAGGCGCGCGGCCAAATCTTTGCCGCCTTCGCTGCCGAAGATGGCTTCGCTGTGGCCGCAGTTGGAGCAGATGTGTACCGACATATTTTCCAATACGCCGAAAATCGGGATGTTGACTTTATGGAACATATCCACGGCCTTGCGTGCGTCAATCAGCGCGATGTCCTGCGGGGTGGTGACGACTACCGAGCCGGTCACGGGGATTTTCTGCGACAGGGTCAGCTGGATGTCGCCCGTGCCCGGCGGCAGGTCGATAAAGAGATAGTCGATGTCGTTCCATTCGCTTTGAAACAGTAATTGCTGCAAAGCCTGGCTCAACATCGGGCCGCGCCAGACCACGGCTTGGTCGGTGTCTACCAAAAAGCCGATGGACATGACCTGTATGCCGCTTTCGGCTTCTACGGGGATTAATTTTTGGTTGTGCTGGTCGGGCTTGGCGGCGGGTACGCCCAGCATGGTCGGCTGGCTCGGGCCATAAAGGTCGGCATCCAATACACCCACGCGCGCGCCCATGCGTGCCATCGCAGTGGCGAGGTTGGCGGTGGTGGTGGATTTGCCTACGCCGCCTTTGCCGGAAGCGACGGCGATGATGTTTTTCACCCCTTTGATGGTGGACACGCCGGGCTGGACTTTATGCGTGGCGATGTCGGTATCGATGCTCAAGTGAATGGCGGCATCGCCGGTGTGGGCAATCAGGGCTTCCTGCACGCGGTTGGCGATATCGGCGCCGATGTGGTGTACGGGAAAACCGAAGCGCAGGCGCACGTGCAGGCCGTCGGCTTGCTCGCTCACATCGGCAACGGCTTTTTCGCTGCCGAGCGTGCGGCCGGTCAGGGGAATCTGTACCGCATCGAGCGCGGTTTGAATGGCGGAAATATTCATGATGTCTCGGAAAGGTTCTCTGAAAACGGGTGTGCAGTCAAAATCAGGCCGCGCGGCGGAAAATCAAGCCGTCGGGCGGGCAGGGTGTGTATTCCGCGATATTGTAGCAAGAGCGCTGCGGCACGGCGCATTTTTCAGACGGCCTTAACGTATTTTTAAAGCCTGTGTAAGGCTGTGTCAGCGGCAGGCCGCAGGCGCAAGCCGAGACCTGTGCAAAATTCCAAAAATCCTTTGAAAACCTCTCTGCCGTCATTCCCGTCTGCGTGGGAATGACGGCACCGGATATTCACGCTTTCTGCAAAGTCTCAGGCCGTCTGAAAATGCCGCAATCGGGAAACGCGCAGCCGATGCCGTAGCTTTTTTATTTTAATTCACTATACAATAGCCCTTTCCGCTTTTCCGACCAAACGCCATGACACAGCCGACCTACATCCCCTTACGCCTGCACACCGAATTTTCGATTACCGACGGCATGATACGCATTAAAGAAGCTGTGAAAAAGGCGCATGAATACGGCCTGCCGGCTTTGGGCATCAGCGACCTGATGAACGAATTCGGCCTGGTGAAGTTCTACAAAGCCTGCCGCAGCGCGGGCATCAAGCCGGTGGGGGCGGCGGATGTGCGGATTGAAAACCCGGACGCGCCCGACAAGCCTTTCCGCGCCCTGCTGATTATCCGCAACGACAAGGGCTATCTGCGCCTGAGCGAATTGCTGACGGCGGCTTATGTTGGCAAAGACCGCAACTTCCACCATGCCGAATTGCGCCAAAGCTGGCTGGCCGAGGGCGATAACAGCGGCTTAATCTGCCTGAGCGGCGCGCATTACGGCGAAGTGGGCGTGAATTTGTTAAACGGCCACCCCGAAGCGGCGGCAGCAGCGGCGGAAAAATACGCGGCCTGGTTTCCTAATGCCTTTTATCTGGAATTGCAGCGGCTGCCCGAGCGGCCGGAGTGGGAGGCGTCCGTAGCCGGCAGCGTGAAGCTGGCGCAAGAGCTGGATTTGCCCGTGGTGGCGACCCATCCAGCGCAGTTTATGGGCAGCGACGATTTTCAGGCGCACGAAGCGCGGGTGTGTATTGCCGGCGGCTGGGTGCTGACCGATAAAAAGCGTCCGCGCGATTTTACGCCGGGCCAATATTTCATTCCGCCGGAAACCATGACCGAGCGTTTCGCCGATTTGCCCGAAGCCTTGGAAAATACGGTGGAAATCGCCAAACGCTGCAATCTGCACATCACCTTGGGCAAAAACTTCCTGCCGCAATTTCCGACACCCGACGGTATGAGCCTCGACGACTATCTCACGCAGCTTTCCAACGAAGGCTTGCAGGAGCGCATGGCGCAGCTTTATCCCGACGCAGCCGAGCGGGCGGACAAAATGCCGGAATATCAGGCGCGTTTGGATTTCGAGCTGGGCATTATTATCCAAATGGGCTTCCCGGGCTATTTCCTGATCGTACAGGACTTCATCAACTGGGCGAAGCAAAACGGCTGCCCGGTCGGCCCCGGCCGCGGTTCGGGCGCGGGATCGCTGGTGGCGTATTCCCTGAAAATTACCGATTTGGATCCGCTGAAATACGCGCTGCTGTTCGAGCGGTTTTTGAACCCCGAGCGCGTGTCCATGCCCGACTTCGATATCGACTTCTGCCAAAGCAACCGCGGGCGCGTGATTGAGTATGTGCGCCAAAAATACGGCGCGGAGGCGGTGAGCCAGATTGTGACTTTCGGCACGATGTCGTCTAAGGCGGTTATCCGCGATGTGGGGCGCGTGCTGGAGCTGCCGTTCGGCCTGTGCGACAAACTTTCCAAACTGATTCCGCTGGAAGCCAATAAGCCCTTGGGCTTGGACGCTGCGATGGAGGCCGAGCCGCAAATCCGCGAACTGATTGAAGCGGAAGAGGCGGAAGAGCTGATTACGCTGGCGAAAAAGCTGGAGGATTTGACGCGCGGCCTGGGCATGCACGCGGGCGGCGTGTTGATTGCACCTGGCAAAATTTCCGACTTCAGCCCCGTGTATCAGGCCGACGAATCCGCTTCGCCGGTATCGATGTACGACAAAGGCGACGTGGAAGACGTGGGCTTGGTGAAATTCGACTTTTTGGGCTTGCGCAACCTGACCATTATCGAAATGGCGCAAAACAACATCAAGGCGACCACCGGCGACATTGTCGATGTCAACCACATCCCGCTCGACGACCAAGCGGCGTATCAGATTTTCCGCGATGCCAACACCACCGCCGTCTTCCAGTTTGAATCGACCGGCATGAAAAAAATGCTGAAAACGGCGCACACCACCAAGTTTGAAGAGCTGATTGCGTTTGTGTCGCTCTACCGCCCGGGGCCGATGGACAACATCCCCGATTTCGTCATGCGTATGAAAGGCGGCGCGTTTGAATACATCCACCCGCTGCTGGAAAACGTGCTCGAGCCGACCTACGGCATTATGGTGTATCAAGAGCAGGTGATGCAGGCGGCGCAGGTGATCGGCGGCTATTCGCTGGGCGGTGCGGACTTGCTGCGCCGCGCCATGGGTAAGAAAAAACCCGAAGAAATGGTGAAACACCGCGAAATTTTTGCCGAAGGTGCCGCCAAGCAGGGCATTTCGCGAGAGAAGTCCGACGAAATTTTCAACTACATGGAAAAATTCGCCGGCTACGGTTTCAACAAATCCCACGCCGCCGCCTACGCGCTGATTTCTTATCAGACGGCCTGGCTCAAAGCGCATTACACCGCCGAATTTATGGCCGCCACCATGTCGAGCGAGCTGGACAATACCGACCAGCTCAAGCATTTCTACGACGACTGCCGCGCCAACGGCGTGGAATTTTTACCGCCCGACGTCAACGAATCCGACTACCGCTTTACCCCTTTGAAAGACCATAAAATCCGCTACGCGCTGGGCGCGATTAAAGGCACGGGCGAAGCGGCGGTAGAATCCATCATCGCCGCGCGGGAAGCGGGCGGCAAATTCACCGGCCTGCTGGATTTCTGCGAGCGCGTCGGCAAAGAACACATGAACCGCCGCACCCTCGAAGCCCTGATACGCGGCGGCGCGTTCGACAGCATCGAGCCCAACCGCGCCATGCTGCTGGCCAATATTGACTTGGCGATGGACAACGCCGACCAAAAAGCCGCCAACGCCAATCAGGGCGGGCTGTTTGACATGATGGACGACGCCATCGAGCCGGTGAAGCTGCTGGACGCGCCGATGTGGAGCGAATCGGAAAAGCTGGCCGAAGAAAAAACCGTTATCGGCTTTTACCTGTCCGGCCACCCCTTCGGCCCTTATGCGCCCGAAGTGCGCCAAATCGCGCCGGTCAAACTCAGCCGTCTGAAACCGCAAGACAGCGTGCGCGTGGCCGGATTCTGCACCGCCGTACGCACCATGATGGGCAAGCGCGGCAAAATCGCCTTTGTGACCCTCGAAGATCAAAGCGGCCAAGTGGAAATCATGGTCAGCGGGCAAACGCTGGAAAACAGCGCAGCCGTTTTGAAATCCGACCAAGTGCTGATTATCGAGTCCAAAATCAGCCGCGACGATTACGGCGGCGGCGAAGGGCTGCGGATTATGGCCAACCGCGTGATGACGCTGCAAACCGCCCGCGAGCTTTACGCCCGCAGCCTCAGCCTTGCCCTGCGGCCGGAACACGACATCCGCCGGCTGGCCGCGCTGCTTGGCGCAGAATACGAAGGGGAGGGCAGCATGATTCCGCTGATGCTCTCCTATGCCAACGACCGGGCTTCCGGCGCGCTCAAAATCCCCACAAAATGGCGCGTTAAAGCCAGCGCCGGATTGTTCGGCGAGCTGGAAAGCCTGCTCGGCAGCCGCGCCGTCCGCGTCAACTGGTAAGCGCGCAAGGCCGTCTGAAAAACCAACCGTGCGGCAACACAGCCGCCAGCCAAACGCAGGAAAACCCGCGCTTTTTCAGACGGCCTTTCCCAAGTTTTCAGACGGCATCGGCGCCCGCCGCCGACAGCCACTACCCTTGCACGGCAGGGCGGATTGTTTTAAAGTTAGACAAAATTTCAACACGGAAGACAAGCATGAACATAACCGTCATGGGTGCCGGCTCCTGGGGTACGGCACTGGCGCTGCATTTCGCCCATCAAGGCAACCAAGTCGCCCTGTGGGCGCGCAACGGCGAACACATGAACACCCTGAAAGCCGAGCGCGAAAACAAAAAAGCGCTGCCCGGCTTTCCCTTTCCCGATACCCTGACCCCCCATGCCGACCTGGCCGAAGCCCTCAAAGGCAGCGAGCTGGTGTTGATTGTCACTTCCGTTGCCGGCCTGCGCGGCAGCTGCGAGCTGCTGAAAGCCCACGGCGCGGGCAATCTGCCCGTATTGGCCGCCTGCAAAGGCTTCGAGCAGGATACCGGCCTGCTGACTTTCCAAGTGGTGAAAGAAGTTTTGCCCGACAACAAAACCATCGGCGTACTCTCCGGCCCCAGCTTCGCCCAAGAATTGGCGCAGCAGCTGCCCTGTGCCGTTGTGCTCGCCTCCGAAAACACCGCCTGGATTGAAGACTTGGTCGGCACGCTCAACAGCAACGTGATGCGCCTTTACGGCAGCGACGACGTGATTGGCGTTGCCGTCGGCGGCGCCGTGAAAAACGTTATGGCCATCGCCACCGGTCTTTCAGACGGCCTTGAATACGGCCTGAATGCCCGTGCTGCTTTAGTCACGCGCGGCTTGGCCGAAATCACCCGCTTAGCCACCGCCATGGGCGCGCAGCCCAAAACCATGATGGGCTTGGCCGGCATCGGCGACTTGATACTCACCTGTACCGGCGCGCTTTCCCGCAACCGCCGCGTCGGTCTCGGCTTGGCCGAAGGCAAAGAGCTGTATCAAGTATTGAAAGAAATCGGCCATGTCTCCGAAGGCGTGAGCACCATCGAAGAAGTGTTCAACACCGCCTGCAAATACCAAATCGACATGCCGATTACCCAAACCCTGCTCCAGCTCATCCGCAAAGAAATGACCCCGCATCAAGTCGTAGACCGCCTGATGGAGCGCAGCGCCCGCTTCGAATAAAGCGCATCCGGCCGCCCGCGCAGCAGGCGGCCGAGTTGACAGCGGCCAAGCATCACACTATGCTTGCCGCAACCCCCGATAAGTGATACCGCACATGAACCAATCCCTAGAAAAACTCGAAATCAGCGTGTACCAGCTTGCGCAGAAATTCGAAACCCTGATCGGCGAAAACCGCCGCCTGCAAGACGAAATCAGCCGTCTGAAACTCGAGCAGGAGCAAAGCCGGCGCGAGCACGAAGCCGCCGTAGACGAATTGAGCGAAGCCCTGCTGGTGCAGGTCGGCAAGCTCAAAGACGACTTACAGAGCAAAATCGACCTCCTGACGGAAGAAAAAGCCCAATACCGCCGCGCCCTTGAGCAAAGCGCCGAAAAAGTGCGCCATCTGCTCGAGCGTCTGCCGCAAGAAGAAACCTTACCCCAAGGATAAGCCGTGAGCATCGAACAAGTCCAAATCGACATCATGAATGTCGCCCTGACCGTCAGCACCCCCGCAGAAGAAAAAGAAACCCTGCTGCAAGCCGTTGACATGCTGAACAAAAAAAGCGAAGCCATCAAAGAAAGCGGCCGCATCGTCGGCAGCGACAAAATCGTCATCATGGCCGCGCTCAACGTCGTACACGACCTGCTCAAAACCACCTTCCAAGACGATTTGGCAATCGGCGAATTTGAGCGTAAAATAGCCGACATGACCCAAGCCTGCGACAAAGCCCTGTCGCGCCTGGATCAGCAGCCGTAACATTACGGCCCTCCTTTTTCCCTGCGGTGTTTGCGAAGGCATATATTCCTTTGAACCAATAAGTTCGCTTAAGGTTGCCGGGAGCAGTAGTGGGCGCGATTGTCTTTTACAGACGAACCCGAAACTACCCGAGGCGACCGCCTTGTCAGCAAGGTTCAAGCGGATTCCGCCCGAACGGCACCAGCGGGGATTCCCCATTCAGCCATACCCCGAAAAGGTATGGCTTTTCCATGAGCGCCGCCCGCGCGCGATATTGCCAAGCCCCCGCAGATGAATTACACTTCACAACAAAGAAATCTGTATATAGGCGGTGGGTCAATTCCGCTACGGCGTTGGCTCGCCC
>NZ_BCWL01000052.1 GCF_001592185.1 Bergeriella denitrificans NBRC 102155 | reverse complement strand
ACTAAGCTGCTGAAGCAGCAAGTCCGCCGATTCGTACTATTTGTACTGTCTTCGGCTCGCCGCCTTGTATCAGAATTTACTCACCGACTATGCCGAAACCGCACCGGCCGCGTTAAAGGCCGCCATAAATCCAACCGCCGCATCAAGGGAGCTACGGCATGACTCAGATTACTTTGGACAAAACCGATCTCAAAATCCTGCAGGTATTACAAGAAAACGGACGGCTGACCAACGTCGAGCTGTCCGAGCGCGTCGCCCTGTCGCCCTCGCCCTGCCTGCGCCGCCTCAAGCAGCTGGAAGACGCGGGCATTATCCGCAAATACGCCGCGCTGCTCTCGCCCGTAGAGGTCGAGCTCGGCCTGCAGGCCTTTATCCGCGTGTCCATCAGCAAGGCCAAAGATGCACGCGAAGCCTTTTCCAACGCCGTGCAAACCTGGCCGGAAGTGTTGAGCTGCTTTGCGCTGACGGGCGAAACGGATTATCTCTTGCACGCGTTTTTTACCGATATGAACGCGTTTTCGCATTTTGTATTAGACACCCTGCTCTCGCATCAGGGCGTGCAGGATGCCCAGTCGAGCTTTGTATTGAAAGAAATCAAAAACACCACCGCCCTGCCGCTGGCGCATTTGCAGAAAGAGTAAGCGCGGGTAGGAATGCCTAAAAAACCAAAAGCCGTCTGAAATTTTCAGACGGCTTTTGGTTTACCCATCGGGCAATCCGACACGCATACGGGCTTGGCGGGGAAGTGGGCGCTTGGCAGCTATTGCATTGAAAAAATATGGTTAAATTCCTAAGAAAACAAAACGAAATACGCCGGATTAGGAACGAATACCGGTACCGTGTCGAGAAACAGCCGTCATTAGCTTCGCAAGTCCGCTACAATCAGACAGTGCGTATTCACCCCCGCCCCGCTTCAATCCTTCAAGCGGAATTCCGCTGCGCGGGCGTGGGCGGTCAGCATTTCGCCGTGCGCCAGAATGCTGGCGGTTTTGCCCAATTTTTGCGCGCCCGCTTCGGACACCTGAATCAGGCTGGAGCGTTTTTGGAAGTCGTAAGTGCCCAGCGGCGAGGAGAAGCGGGCGGTGCGGCTGGTCGGCAACACATGGTTGGGGCCGGCGCAGTAGTCGCCGAGGCTTTCGCTGGTATATTTGCCCATGAAAATCGCGCCGGCATGGCGGATTTTTTCCGCCCACACCTGCGGGTTTTCCACCGACAGCTCCAAATGCTCGGGAGCGATGTAGTTGGCGGTGGCACAGGCTTCGTCCAAATCTTTGGCCAGGATAAACGCGCCTCGGTTGCCCAGGCTGGCTTCGATGATGTCGCGGCGGGGCATATCTTGAATCAGTTTGTCCATCGCGGCTTTGACTTCGTCGAGATACGCTTGCGATGTGGCGATGAGAATGGCTTGGGCGATTTCGTCGTGTTCGGCTTGGCTGAACAAGTCCATCGCCACCCATTCCGCCGGCGTGGTGCCATCGGCAATCACCAGGATTTCAGACGGCCCGGCCACCATGTCGATACCGACCACGCCGAACACGCGGCGTTTGGCTGCGGCCACAAAAGCATTGCCCGGGCCGGTGATTTTATCGACCTGCGGCACGGTTTGCGTACCGTAAGCCAAAGCCGCCACGGCTTGCGCGCCGCCGACGGTGAATACTTTGGTTACGCCCGCCACATAAGCCGCAGCCAATACGATGTCGTTGCGTTCGCCTTTCGGGGTCGGCACCACCATGATGATCTCTTCCACACCGGCCACATGCGCGGGCATGGCGTTCATAATCACGCTGCTGGGATAGGCCGCCTTGCCGCCGGGTACATAAATACCGACGCGGTCGAGCGGAGTAATTTTCTGGCCGAGCAGCGTGCCGTCTTCGTCTTCATAGTGCCAAGACTCCATTTTTTGGCGGCGGTGGTAGCTTTCCACGCGGGCGGCGGCGGTTTTCAAAGCCGCCTGCACATCAGCGGGAATGCGCTCGAACGCGGCCTGCAAATCGGCCTGGCTCAAGGTTAAATCAGCAATGGTTTGCGCGGACGTACCGTCGAATTTATTGGTATATTCAATCAAGGCCGCATCGCCGCGCTTTTGCACATCGGCGCAGATGTCGGCCACGATTTGGTCGATTTTCGGGTCTTGGGCGGTTTCAAAAGCCAATAAGGCTTTCAATTCGGTTTGGAAGTCGGGAGATTGGGTGTTGAGGTATTTCATGATGCACCTTGCAGCAGCTTAATCAAATTCGGAAAATGCGGTTTTTCAGACAGCTTGGCTCAGGCAAAACGCATTCACAGGCCGCCTGAAAATGCCTTACGCACCTTCGGCCTGCACCACCCCGGCAAACGCCCGGATAATCGGCTCAATCAGCGCGTGTTTGGTTTTCAGCGCGGCTTTGTTGACCACGAGGCGGCTGGAAATATCGACGATGTGTTCCACCGCCTCCAAATCGTTGGCTTTCAGGGTATTGCCGGTGGAGACCAAATCGACAATGGCATCGCTCAAGCCCACCAGCGGCGCCAGCTCCATCGAACCGTAGAGTTTGATGATGTCGACGTGCACGCCTTTGGCGGCAAAATGCTCGGCGGCGATATCGGGATATTTGGTGGCAATCCGCAGGCGGCTGCCGGGCTGGGACGCGGCGGCATAGTCAAAACCTTTGCGCACGGCCACCATCATGCGGCATTGGGCGATTTGCAAATCCAGCGGCTGGTAAAGGCCGTCGCCGCCGTGTTCGATTAAGACATCTTTACCCGCAATGCCGAAATCGGCCGCGCCGTATTGCACATAAGTCGGCACATCGGTCGCGCGTACAATCACCAGCCGGATATTGTCGTGGTTGGTGCCGATAATCAGCTTGCGCGATTTTTCCGGCTCTTCCGCCGGCACAATGCCCGCAGCAGCCAGCAGCGGCAGGGTTTCTTCAAAAATACGGCCTTTGGAAAGGGCTATGGTCAAAGATTGGTCGCTCATATTCGCTCTATTCCCTCGCCCGCCTGCCGCCGATACGGCAGCTTCGGGGGCGTGATGATGTTTTTCTGCAAACAGTCTGTCTTCAAGGCAAGCAGGCCGTCTGAAAACCGCGTTTTCAGACGGCCTGCGCGTGACTACAGCAGGGATTTGATATCCGCAGCCACGCTCTCCGGCTCGGTGCCGTAAGGCTCGAAAAAGGCTACTTCGCCGTTTTTATCAATCAGATAAGAGCCGGCGGTATGATCGACCAGATAATTCTCGCTGTCGCCCTGCACCACTTTGGCCGACACCACTTTATACTGCTGCTTCACCACCGGCAGGCTTTGGTCGCCGGTCACGGTCAGGCCGATAAAGCTCGGGTCGAACTGCTTGGCATATTTGCCCACCACTTCCGGCGTATCGCGCTCAGGATCGACGCTGGCAAACACGACTTGTACGTCTTTAGCCTGGTCGCCCAGTTGTTTCAACACATCGCTCTGCGTCAGCAATTCGGTCGGGCAGACATCCGGGCAGTTGGTATAGCCGAAAGACAACACCACCACCTTACCTTTCAAATCGCTCAGATTAAACGGTTTGCCGTCGCCGTCGGTCATCGTGAAATCGCCGCCGATATCTTCCTTACGCATATCGATACCGCGCGATTGGGCCGCAGCCGGTTTCTCCGCAGCAGGCGCAGAAGCCTCGGGCGCGGCCTGCTGATTGCCGCCCTCTTTCGGACCGCACGCTGCCAGCAGCGCAACCGCAAACACACCTAAAAAAGTTTTGCTGAAATTCAACATGAGCATTCCCTATATATCATTGAAATTGGAGATACGGATATCAAAAGCCGATAATGTGCCTATCTTAACGCGTTTGCGCGGCAAAATGTAGTTATTTTTAACTATTCCCCACCAATATTCCGCCAATCCCGCCCGCAGCGCACCCAAGTACCGCCCCGCCCAGCCGTCATACCGCGAAACCGCCCGCACCCGCCATCAACCAAATACGCTTTAAAATCAAAAAAGTAAAAAACAATCGGCAAAATAAACGGAAAAACCCTTTACAAGCCCCGCCATCCCGCTATAATAGCAGCTTCTTCACCTGCCCAGGTGGCGAAATTGGTAGACGCAGGGGACTCAAAATCCCCCGCCGCAAGGTGTGTCGGTTCGAGTCCGACCCTGGGCACCACTAACCGCTTTTGAGCGGTTATTTTTTTGTCCAATACTGTCTAATGCTGTAAACCAAATGCCCGATACATAAGGCTTTCAGCTAATTCCACTCCCTTCTTATCGTCTAACGCTGTTTAATTCCGTATCATTGTATCAACCGCAATCTGGGGGTATTATTGGGGGTATTGGAAAAATACCCATGAAAAATACCCCCAAATGCCGCTAAACGACCGACAGATAAGGAATGCAAAGCCCACCGACAAGCCCTATAAGCTGGCAGACGGCGGCGGCCTGCATTTGGCCGTTACCCCCGCAGGCGGCAAGTTATGGCGGCTGAAATACCGCATGGACGGCAAAGAGAAGCTGCTATCCATCGGCAAATATCCCGCCGTGTCATTGGTAGAAGCCCGAGAAGCCGCCGAGAATGCCCGCCGTGATATAGCGGCAGGCATAGACCCCGCCGCCGCAAAACAGACTGCCAAAAGAGAGCGGCAAGCGGCATTACAGAACACTTTTCCATGCGTTGCCGCTGAATGGTATCAACACCAGCTACCAAGCTGGCAGCCAAGCCATGCCGCCCGCGTATGGGGAATGTTTGAAAAGCTGATACTTCCTGCCATAGGCCGAGAGCCGATAGCAGAAATCAGGGTAAGCCAAATCAAAGCCATGATTGAGAACATAGCGGCAGCGGGGAATTTTGAGACTGCCCGCATTGCTTTACAGCGCACAAAAGCCGTTTTCAACTATGCCGCCCTAACCGAGCGGACGACCAACAACCCCGCCTTGCCGCTTACAGGGCAAATCAAGACCCCGCCCGTGAAGCACATGCCCGCCTTGCCGCAGGGGGAAATCACGGAGTTTTACCGCCGCTTGCTTTCAGACGGCAATATCCGCCACACAACCCGCCTTGCCCTGCTGTTTATCATGTTGACGTTTGTCAGAGCGGGGGAATTGCGCCGCGCCGAATGGGCAGATTTTGACTTTGAAGCGCGTGAATGGCGCATACCTGCCGAAAAGATGAAAATGAAAGCCCCGCATATTGTGCCGTTGGCCGATTGGGCTTTAGAGATACTGGCAGAATTGCAACCGCTTACAGGCCACAGCCGCTATTTATTCCCAGCAGTTGCCGCCCCTGAAAAGCCGATGAGTGAAAACACATTAAGCTATGCAATGGGCAGAATGGGTTACAGCGGCATAGCCACGCCCCACGGCTTCAGAAGCCTTGCAACCGACATACTGAATGAAAACGGCTATCCGCCCGATGTAATCGAGCGGCAGCTTGCCCACGTTGAGCAAAACAAAGTCAGGGCAGCTTACCACCGTACCGAATACCTGCCACAGCGGCATGAGATGATGCAATGGTATAGCGATTATTTGCGGGAGCGATACCGCCAAGCCCTGGCCATGATTGCGGATAAGGCCGTCTGAAAACGCAGTTTCTGCGAAGCTAAAACAGGCGGCTTTTTTCTTTGCCTTAAAAGCAAACGCTAAATGCGTATTAAAAAATACAAAAATAGCGGGAACGCGGGAACAATTAATATATATTATTGATTATATTGAATAAAAGTGTTACCGATGGCGTTCCCGATAGCGTTCCCGCCGAAAAAGAGCGGGAACACTTTTTGACTTAATCCGCGCTTCCATTCTTGGCAGGAAATCAAACATAGCGATTACAGCCCCAAATTTAATGCACAAGGCGCATTTAACCGTCTGCCTATGCCATCGGGCGAAACGCGCTAAAAACGCTGTTTTGCGCTTTGGCTGGTGTGTGGGGTAAAAGGCCGTCTGAATATTGCCCTTGTCAAAGTGATTGACTTTGTATCTATTTGGCTACATAATGACCTCATGAGCTACCAAATCGAAACCACAAACCACTTTGACACTTGGCTTGAAGGCATGAAAGACCTAAGACCTAAAAGCTAAGGCAAAGGTTGTTACGCGCCTAGAACGAGCCGCCCGTGGTAATTTTGGCGACCACAAGACCATTGGCGGCGGCATTAGCGAAATGCGGGTAGATGAGGGCAAGGGTTACCGCCTTTACTACACCATACGCGGCAACGTGATTATTTTCATACTGTTGGGCGGAGACAAATCCACCCAGCAAGCTGATATAGCACGCGCCCGACAAATCAAAGAGGAAACCGAGCATGACTAAAACCACTACCACCGCCCCGTTTGACCCTACCCGCTATTTGAAAACGGAAGCTGATATAGCAGTCTATCTTGAAGTAGCAGCAGAAGAAGCCATAGAAGCAGGCGACAACGACATCTTGCTGCAAGCCATCAACACAGCGGCCAAAGCGCGGGGCATTATGCAAGTAGCCAAAGAAGCGGGCGTATCACGCGAGAGCCTGTATAAATCCCTAGCCCCCAATGCCAAGCCCCGATTTGAGACCATCGCCAAAGTCTTACACGCGCTTGGCGTACAAATGACGTTTACGCCCATCAAGCAGACGGGCGGGCAGTAATTCAGGCCGTGCCATGAAAACCACACAAGAAGCCATGAAACAAGCCTTTGCCAATATGGATATTGATGCCGTGGTGGCGGCTATCATTGCCGATGACCCCGAAGCGGCAGAGTTTGCCGATGATTTGCGGGTATCGTTGCAACAAGTCAAAAATGGAGAGTTTGCCCGCGTTACCGAAATCAACAAGAACTGGTAAACGAATTGCGTCAATAGGCAAACCACGACCCCCGATAAAACCAAACGGCAAAGCCCCGCGCCTTGCCGTTTTTTATATCGTTAAGAAACCTGCCCGCCGTCTGAATATCAGTTGTCAACTTTTACTTGATAACTGAATTTTTCAGGCGGCTTTTTCAGTCCCCCTTAACGTGTCATGAAAATCCCACCCTGTATCACAAAAAGCAATAATTCAGATAAAATCAAAACATCATCAACAAACAGGAAATAATCAAATGGCGCGACCCCGCGAATTAACGGCGGAGCTGATACGGGAAGCATGGGAATATGCACAAGGCGGCTACATCGATAAAGGCGAAACCGTACCGACAACAAGCGGCCTTGCCCTACATCTTGGCAAGAGCAAATCCACCCTGTACCAATGGCAGAGCGATAACCCCGAATTTGCCGACATCATGGAAGCCGTACAAACCCGCCAAGAAGTAACCCTAGTCAATGGCGGCTTGAATGGCGACCTAAACCCCGCCATCACAAAATTAATGCTTGCCAACCACGGCTACAGCGACAAGCAGCAGCTTGAAGTCAACAAGGTAGAGCCGTTTGAAGAATGGTTGCACAAGCGCACCGCTGAAATCGAAGCAGAGCAGGAGCAGTAACATCAACCCCGAACCAATCCGCCGCCGTCTGAATAAGACGCAGGCCGAATTTGCCGAACTGTTGGGCGTTACCCCCGACAAACTGCAAAGATGGGAGCAGGGCAGACGGCCACCCCGCCCGATACAGACCATCTTAAAACTGATTGAGCTGCAACCGTCTTACATACTGCCGATACTGGAAAAGCAGCGGCAAACGAGAACAAGAGAGCCGAAACCATGAGCGCCGATACCGACACCAGCACCAAACCGACAACATTAACCGTTTCCCAAATCCGCCAAGCCACCAAACTATCACACGCCCACAAGCTGCACCGTACCACGCAGGCCGAATTTGCCGAATTGTTGGGCATACCCGCCGCCACCGTGCGCGCATGGGAGCAGGGCGCAAAACAGCCTACCGCCGCCGCCTTAACCCTGCTTCGCTTAGTTGCCAAGCACCCCGATACCGTAGTGCCGCAGCTTGAAGACATGGCCGCCAAGCGGGCAGCCAAACAGCAAAAGGCCGTATGAAAATGCCCGATAAGACCGAGCCGCCCGAAACAAGGCGGCTTTTTGCTATCCACGTTTTCACCGCCAAATCACCATTGTCGCGCCGCTTCATTCCGCCGATTGCATGGGATTGATTTTGCAAACAGGCAGAAACAGGCAAGTCGGCCGCGCCTTGCTGGTGTTTTTTTTGCACAATCCCGTATCAGAGCAGCCAAGCGCATAGACAAGGCTAAACAAACCCGCTATGATTTGTATATACAGAAAGGGAAGCCATGTTGATTATTTCAGAGGCCGTACAAATCAAATTGACAACGCGGCATAGAGTGAGCGAGACGGAAATATTAGAAGCCTTTGCAAACCGAGATGGCGGCCTATTGGAAGATAACCGAGCCGAAAACCGAACCATACCGCCCACATTATGGTTTATTGCTGAAACGCACAGAGGCCGCCAGTTGAAAATTGTCTTTATCCAAGACAGCGGCAAAATCATCATCAAAACAGCTTACGAGCCAAACCAAGAAGAAATCCGCATTTACGACAAATACAAGGATTAACACCATGACACGCCAAGACGAATTACACAAAGACACCGAGCAATGGGAAAACCGTGAGCTAGGCGCAAGCGAAGCACATGTACGCCGCGCAGACGTTAATTTGAATGCCCTTGATGAAGCATTGGGACTGAAACCTATCTCAATCCGTTTACAGCAGGGCATGATTGACGATTTGAAAGCCATTGCCGCGTTTCACGGCATAGGCTACCAGCCGTTAATCAAGCAGGTATTAGCCCGCTTTATTGAGGGAGAACAAAAAAAGCTTGCAAACGAGCTGATACGCGAAGCCCTGAAGCAGCGGGAAAAGAAAGACGCGGCCTAAAGAGATGTAACCATGAAATGCTCCGCATGCGGTGAAGCAGTAACAGATGAAGCAGAAAGCCGCCGCGTTATGGCCGCAATGCTGGCATTTAACAAGAAAGCCGAAACATGGCACAGCGAGCTGCAACCGTGCTAAGCCGTCTGAAACCCAAACACCAGCCCAGCCGCTGGTGTTTTTTTGCGCCTTATACGCCTTTATACACCGATTGTATAATTAGCCATGCCGTGTATAATCATGCATAACCGCATACAACCCGATAAAGCAAAACAAGCATGAAAGACCCCTTATTCTTCCATCGCCGCGACTATGCCGCCAAGCTAATTAACAGCCTGAAAGACGGCATAACACACGCCTTTACCCTGTTTGCCCCGCGCCGCATGGGCAAAACAGAGTTTCTAATCCGCGACATCGTACCGCTGGCAGAGCAGCAGGGCTTCAACGTGTTTTACTTTTCGTTTATGGACAGCGAAAACCCCGCCGCCGATTTCCAGACGGCCTTAACCCGCTTTGCCGCCGACATACAGACAGGCGGCAAAGCCAAGACCCTGATCAGCACCATCAGCAAAATCGACATCATAGGCGTAGCACTAGAGCGCGAAACCGCCTCAGCCCCGCAATACCGCCTATCCGAGCTAATCGGCGCGATTGCCGCCGATAACCGCCCCAGCCTGCTATTGCTTGACGAAGTGCAAGAGCTGGCACGCGGCAGGGATAACGCCCAACTGATTAAATCATTGCGTACAGGCTTAGACATCAACAAAGACCGCATCAAAACCATATTCACAGGCAGCAGCACCAACGGCTTGAGGGCAATGTTCAACGACCACAAAGCCCCGTTTTTCCACTTTGCCCACGCCCTAGACTTTCCCCTGCTTGACCGCGCATTTACCGACTTTTTGGCAGACATCTATCATGAGCGCACAGGCAACAGCCTAGACCATACCGCGCTATACAACCTGTTTGAGCGCATGAAGCACACACCAATGTATATGCGGGCAACCATACAGGACATGATACTTAATCCCGCCCTAAGTCTGGACGAAGCCGCCGCCGCAAGACTGGCGCAAATGCACGAAAACAGCAACCACCCGGCCCAATGGCGCGACCTAAGCGCAATGGAGCGGCTGATACTGCAAGAAGCCGCCAAAGGCAACACCGCCCTATACAGCAGCAGCACCCGCGCGGCATTGGCAAAAAAAGCAGGCATCGACAGCCTGAATACAAGCACCATACAAGGCAATATCCGCAAGCTGGAGCGCAAAGAGCTGTTAACCAAAAGCAACGGCCAATGGGCAATAAACAGCCCGCTGTTTCAAGCATGGATATTGGAGCAGACCGACTAAAGTAAAAACAAAGCCGCCTGAAATCAGCGTTTGCGTTTTCAGACGGCCTACACCAGTCATACCCGCCAATTGGGAGCGTTTTAAAGAATGGACGACCTTTCATTGCTTGATGACTTTGAAGAACAGCCGTCACAACTGGATGATTACACAAATATGCTTTTTGAGGTGCAAAGTTATTGCATTAAGCATAACCGTGCCTTTTGTTTTTACGACTATAACCCGTATCGGCAACAATATTCAGATATGCACTTTGGGAATGTTATTCGCCGTGCTTTGGTTATTTTAAATCGCTATCAGCTATGCGGAAATTTTGAAGAACTCAATCAGGCGGCTGATAATCTGCACTATGCCTTTACACAGGCTTTATCTCTGATTGAAAGCGAGGATGCCGAGCTGGCCGAATGGCTGGAAAGCGAACCAGCAGAATTTTTTAAAGGCTGTGTTTTAAAATGCTGTTGATAGAAGTGCACAGATTTGCTACAATACCCTCTAATTTCAAGCAGTTGGAGAGTATGTATTATGCCACAAATCACTCGAGAAATTGATGTTTTAAAACAGCTTTTTGAAAACCTTTCGGAACAAGATAAACAACAATTTTTACTCGATGTTTCTAAGTCAAAATCGACACTTCAAAAAATTATTCAACCAAGAAAAATTTCTTGTTGTCCGCACTGCCAGTCTAGTCAATTTGTTAAAAACGGAAAAACCGATGGTAATCAACGCTATTTATGCAAAGAATGTGGCAGAACCTTTGTGGAAAGTACGGGCACAATTTTATTT
>NZ_BCWL01000051.1 GCF_001592185.1 Bergeriella denitrificans NBRC 102155 | reverse complement strand
CCGTTCTTATTTTAGATGACTATAAGAAACGGATTAGGATTTTAAGCCCAATACGTCCTGCATATCAAACAGCCCTTTGCGCTGCGCGGCCCACACGGCGGCGCGGACGGCGCCTGAGGCGAAGGTCATGCGGCTGCTGGCTTTGTGGGTGATTTCCACGCGTTCGCCGTCGGTGGCAAACAAGGCGGTGTGGTCGCCGACGATGTCGCCCGCGCGCACGGTGGCAAAGCCGATGGTGGAAGGATCGCGCGGGCCGGTGTGGCCTTCGCGGCCGTACACGGCGCATTGCTTCAAATCGCGGCCGAGTGCGCCGGCAATCACTTCGCCCATACGCAGAGCCGTACCGCTCGGGGCATCGACTTTGTGGCGGTGGTGGCCTTCGATGATTTCGATGTCGTAGCCTTCGTTGAGCACGCGGGCGACGGTGTCCAGAATATGGAAGGTCAGGTTGACGCCAACGCTGAAGTTGGCGGCAAATACCACGCCGATTTTTTCGCCGGCGGCTTGAATGGCGGCTTTGCCCGCGTCATCGAAGCCGGTGGTGCCGACGACGATATTCACGCCGCGTTCCACGCATTTTTGCAGGTGTTTCAGGGTCGGCTCGGGACGGGTGAAGTCGATTAATACGTCGCTTTGCGCCAAGACCGCATCCACGTCGTCGCTGATGGCGATGCCGGTTTTCAAACCCAGCGAGAAGCCCGCATCCAAGCCCAGCGCTTCCGAGCCGGAATGCTCGATGGCGCCGCTCAATACGGTATCGGGATGTTGGTTGACGGCTTCAATCAATACGCGGCCCATGCGGCCGTTGGCGCCGGCGATGGCAACTCTTAATGCTGTCATATCGTGTCTTTCAGATGGGGCGGGGCAGGCCCGCGGATTGGCAGGCGGGCGGAATGGAGCCGCCCGGGCGCATTATTCGGCTGCTTTGCTTTCGCGGGAAAACAGGCGGTTCCACAGGGAAGGCTGATTGCCCGAATCGGCGGATGCGGAGCCGAGGGGGTTGTCGTTGCCGTTTTGCAGGGCGGTGATGGATTTCTGAATGGCATCGCCTTCGGCTTTCACCAGCGCGTCGTTTTCAAAATAGACGGTCAGGTTGCTCCGATCTTTCAGAATGCCGTTGCGGCTGGTGTTGAATGTGTAATCCCAGCGGTTGGCGTGGAAAGCGTCGCGCAGCAGCGGCGTACCCAGCAGCAGCTGCACTTGGTCGCGGCTCATGCCGGGGCGCAGGGACACCACGGCGCGCGGGTCGAGCTCGTTGCCCTGAATAACTTTCAGCTTGTACGAGGGAAACAGCGACACGCGCTCGGCGGTACAGGCGGATAAACCCAACAGGGCGGCAAGGGCGAAGCATAAGGTTTTGTTCACAGGCGTACCTTTCTTTATTCGTATCGGCAGGAAAAATCATATCACCGCTTGAATATATTTCAAAAGCAAACGATAATCATCTTCATAATTTATGACCCGGTTTCACGCAATAATGACGCGGGGTTTTATTGAGCCGCGCTATCGGTTTATAGTGTGCAAGCGGACTAAAAGTGCGTATTATAACGGTTATTAGACCACAGGGGTATTGAATACTATGGAAAATAATTTCAACAACATTGCCCAGCTGAAAGACAGCGGCCTGAAAGTGACCGGCCCGCGTTTGAAAATTCTGGATTTGTTTGAAACCCATTCCGAAGAGCATCTGAGTGCGGAAGATGTGTACCGTATTTTGCTGGACGAAGGTATCGAAATCGGTGTGGCCACCATTTACCGCGTGCTGACGCAGTTTGAGCAGGCCGGTATTTTGCAGCGCCACCATTTTGAAACCGGCAAGGCCGTGTACGAGCTGGACAAGGGCGACCACCACGACCACATCGTCTGCGTGAAATGCGGCATGGTCACGGAGTTTCACAACCCGGAAATCGAAGCGTTGCAAGATAAAATCGCCGAAGAAAACGGCTACCGTATCGTCGATCATGCGCTGTATATGTACGGCGTGTGCGCCGACTGCCAGGCAAAAGCCAAACGCTGATTGCAGCGGCAGGCAGGATTTTCAGACGGCTGCGGGCTTTCCGGGCCGTCTGAATTTTATGGGCGGGGTGTCCATTTAAACTGAAACGGCTGTAGGGAATTCCCAAAAGATGAAATCCTTCTTGCCGCCGTCATTCCCGCGCAGGCGGGAATCCACTTTTGAATATAAGTGGTTTGTTTTTTTAAAATAGGCTTCTTAACTCATAGGTGGATTCCCGCCTGCGCGGGAATGACGGCGACAAAGATTTTTGTTTGGGAGTTTTAGGCGTAAGGGACATTTTGGGTGCTATTTTCCGATATATTTTGCCTGTATAACGATAAGGATAACCGGCAAGCATCCCCCAGTTCCGCCGTCTTTTCCACAAAAAAGCCGTCTGAAAAAGCAAACGCGCGCAGCGTGGCTTTTTCAGACGGCTTTTTTACGGCAAACGGTTTAAGCCAATGGCGCGAGCAGCTTGTCGAAGGCTTCTTCAAACTGTTTCAGACCGTCTTCCTGCAGGCGCACGGCCAGCGCTTCGAGGTCGATGCCCAGCTGCGCCACTTCCGCCAAAACCGCTTGCGCCGCTTCGGTGTTCTCGGTCAGCGTGGCTTTGGCTGTGCCGTGGTCGATAAAGGCTTTCAGCGTGGCATCGGGTACGGTGTTGACGGTATGCTCGCCAATCAGGCTGTCCACATACAGGGTGTCGGGATAGGCCGGGTTTTTCACACCGGTGGACGCCCACAGAAGCTGCACGCGGTTGGCGCCTTTTTCGGCCAAGGCGGCAAATTCGGCATCACCGAAATACTGCGCCCAATCCTGATAGGCGGCTTTGGCCAGAGCGATGGCGGTTTTGCCTTGCAGATGCTCGGGCAGGGTGGTGTCGAGCGCGCCGTCCACGCGGGAGATGAAGAAGCTGGCAACGACTTGGATATGCGCCAGCGGCAGGCCGGCTTCGGCGCGGGCGGCGATACCGCGGCGGTAGGCGGCGTAGGCTTTCAGGGTTTGGGCGCGGGAGAACAGCAGGGTCAGGTTGACGGACAGGCCGTCTGCCACCAGTTGTTCCAACGCTTCGATACCGGCATCGGTGGCGGGCACTTTAATCATGGCGTTTTTACGGCCGATGGCGGTGTGCAGACGCTTGGCTTCGACAACCGTACCGGCGGCATCTTTGGCCAGCTCGGGCGAAACTTCCAGGCTGACGAAGCCGGTGCGGCCGCCGGAGGCTTCGTGTTCGGCCAGGCAGACATCGCAGGCAGCCTGCACATCGGCCACGGCCATGGTTTCGTAACGCGCTTTCGGGCTTAAATTCTGCTGCTTCAGCGCGGCGATTTCATCGGCATACAGGGCATCGCCGGCAAAGGCTTTTTGGAAGATGGCAGGGTTGGAGGTTACGCCGCACACGCCCTGCTTCAACATTTCGGCCAGCTCGCCGCTGCGTACCAGCGAGCGGGAGAGGTTGTCCAGCCAGATTTGTTGGCCTAATGCTTTAACGTCCGATAAAATAGTCATCTCTGTATCCTTTTGGTTGAGTGTTGAGCAGGGTTATATAGTCGTTGCGCCGGTTTGAAACAAGGCGCATCAAACCGACGGAAGGGTTATACTAACCCGAATTATCCTGCTTGAACAGCATAACGAATATTTAGGAAAACGATAATGAGCCATACGGAACCGTATCTGCCGTGGGCGCGCGAAGTGCTGCACACCGAAGCGGAAGCCCTGCAGGAAATCGCCCGCAATCTCGACGGCAGCTTTGTACGCGCCGCCGAAACCCTGCTGCATTGCCGCGGCCGCGTGGTGGTATTGGGCATGGGCAAATCCGGGCATATCGGCCGCAAAATCGCCGCCACCATGGCATCCACCGGCACGCCCGCGTTTTTCGTCCACCCCGCCGAAGCCGCGCACGGCGATTTGGGCATGATAGTGGACAACGATGCCGTGATTGCCATTTCCAATTCGGGCGAAAGCGACGAAATCTTAGCGATTATTCCCGCGCTCAAACGCAAAAACATCACCTTAATCTGCATCACCGCCCGCCCCGATTCCACCATGGCGCGGCACGCCGACATCCACATCACGGCGGCTGTGTCCCAAGAAGCCTGCCCGCTCGGCCTCGCGCCGACCTCCAGTACCACCGCCGTGATGGCTTTGGGCGATGCGCTGGCGGTGGTGTTGCTGCAGGCGCGGCGTTTTACCCCCGACGACTTCGCCCTCAGCCACCCCGCAGGCAGCCTGGGCAAACGCCTGCTGCTGCGCGTGGCCGACATCATGCACGACGGCGACGCGCTGCCCGCAGTCGTGTGCGGCACGCTGCTGAAAGACGCCATCGTACGCATGAGTGAAAAAGGCCTGGGCATGCTGGCCGTAACCGACGCCGAAGGCCGTCTGAAAGGCGTATTGACCGACGGCGACCTGCGCCGCCTGTTCCAACAGCGCGACCATTTCGCCGGCCTGACCGTGGACGACATCATGCACACCGAGCCGAAAACCATCACTGCCGACAAGCTGGCAACCGAAGCCTTGAAACATATGCAGGCCAGCCATGTCAACGGCCTGCTGGTGACCGATGAACACGGCCTGCTGATCGGCGCGCTGAATATGCACGATTTGCTGATGGCGCGGATTGTGTAACGCCGCGCGGGCAGCGGCGTATGTTTATCAGTTGAGAGAACGGTATGAACAAAAGCCGTCTGAAAAACACAGGTTTTTCAGACGGCTTTTTTATGCGGATATCAGGAACAGTTTGGGGATAACCGTATTCATCAGATTGGTCATGCGTATTTCATAAGCATAGGCATCTCCGTTGCTGTATGACCTATAGGTGCAATACGGAAGCTGATTGTTTACAATCCACTTCAATAGAGCGGGTCTGGCGGTAAAGGAGTAAAACATCAGAGAAACCAGTTCTTCATCGGTTAAGTACTTGCGAGCGTATTCGTTTTCTCCTGTGTTAATGGATTTATCTATATATTCAGTCAGCATTGCTCCCGTTAAACGACAGACAATGTTATCTTTGTTTCTTAATAGAAGATATTGTCTTGCAGAGTCAATGGAAATGAAGCTTTGGTTTTCGGGAGGGTAAAAGAAAACCCTGGAATATCTGGGTGTCAGTTGCTTGCCAAGGTTGGTTACAGCATGAGGATCAATGCGGATATGGGTGATAGAGTCGTCCTCATTCATATAGCGGTATGCTTTAAATATCAGTCGGCCGGGGTCTTGGTAGTCAGAGCAGAGTTTCTTGATATAGTCATGTAAAGCCATCGTCTATGCTCCTGCTTGGTTAAGTATGCGCCTCGCTTAGTGAGTTGATTGCGCTTTTTGCATGAGAAAGTCGGCGATATGTTTGCTGATAGGAAGGCCGGTAGCCAGCTCTATCCACATAAAGCGGCCGAACGGGTTGATGTCCAGCAGCCATTCTTGGCCGTTTTGATCTACGCAGAAATCCAAGCAGGCATAATCCAATTGGAAATATTGCATGGCTTTGAGGATTTTGTTTTTCAGCGACTGCGGCAATTCATAAATTTCATGAACGGTATGGGGTAAATCGTAAGCCCGCCAATCTACATTTCCATATAAGGATTTGCTGGCATCGATTTTGCAGGTTAAAACAGTATCGCCGATGATGATGGCTCTGAAGTCGAATTGTTTGTCTACGGCTTTTTGCAGGAAAACCGGACATTCTCCTTTACCTTCGAAATCGGCAAAGTCTTCTTTCTTGACTTTTTTAACCAAGAGCATGGTTTGCTGGTTTTGATATTCCAAGTAGATTTGGTGCATGGTCTTCAGCACCACATCTTTGCCGTCGTCAAAGAAAGCTAAAATATCCGCACGGGTATTGCTGATTAAACTTTCAGGCGCAGGAATACCTGCCTGCTGCGCCGCACGGAAAAAAGAAATCTTATTTTGAGCGGGCAGGGCATTGTAAATATGCCGGTTGGTCACAAAGCAGGATTGGCTCAGGTGGGCATAATAGCCGTGCAGTGCCTCACGCCACGTCGTGTGCCAAAACTCCTGAACTTGCGAGTGGTTAAATCCCTGCTTGCTGTAAAGAGGTGACAGGAAAAAGACGGCTTGGATATTCGGAGCAACAGCTTCGGCAGCGTGTTGTTGCAAAACAAACGAAGCGTCGCCGCTTCGATAGGTAAACGACGTATTCAGAAGCGCTTCTTTTTCCGTAGATAAGATGTGTGCAGAAAATCCGGCTTGCCGGATATGCGCCTGAATAGCGGTAAGATGCGGATCATCGCCCGCGCCGACCAATAAAATCATGCTTCTTCTTCCTCTTGGTTGAAATGGTTGAACCATATTCGGGTACAAATTTCGATTTCGTCTAACAACCGTCGCATTTCTTCATAGTACTCTTGAGATTCGTATGCCTCGTCATCCTCCCATAAGCTGCGGTCATCTAGCGATAGGTTTGTAAATTCGTTACTCAAGCTTAATAGGCCGTAGAAATCATCATGTACGGAATAAACGATACCTTCATGGCTTCCGAGTTCGATAACTGCTTGGATGACATCTCCAATGGTTTTAAAGGTATCTGTTTTGAATCCGCATTCTTCCAGTGCATTTAAAGCTGCGGATATGTGATCGAACATGTTTATTACCTCCCTTGAGGGTGGTTTCAAGAAAATCAGACGGGAATTCCCGTCTGAAGAAAAAGCGACCTACTCGATTGATATATCATCCACTTTATTTCTGACACAGGATGTTCCTGTTGAGAAAAAAATGATAGAGTTGAGTGGGAGCTCCATCCGAAAAGTGAAATTACTCGTTTGTATAATCATCAGTTTGCTTTTTACCGCTGAATGTTGCGGTTTGTAAATGCAGCTGATTCATGTTGTTTTGGGGGCTCCAAGACCATGCCTGTTCGAAATCGATTTCAGGATTGTTTTGCAAGAAGCGCAAGCTGTAAGATTTTTCGTTGTTATCCACGGTATTTCCTTTTATTGAAAAAAATTGATAGGGGCGGATGTGCATCCATCAGAAAAAGTGAGATTACTCGGTTTCATAATCATCAGCTTGGTTTTTACCGCTGAATGATGCGGTTTTGATATGCAGCTGATTCATGTTGTTTTGAGGTTTCCAAGACCATGCCTGTTCGAAATCAATTTCGGGGTTGTTTTGCAAGAAACGCAAGCTGTAAGATTTTTCGTTACTGTCCATAATAAGTCCTTAAAACAAATAAAAAAATGGATTGTGTTTGTATTTTTCTGTTTTTTCAGGAAAAATTTAACTTTGAGAAAATAAAAAGGAAAAATACACGGTAATTCTCTCTCTCTCTCTCTCTTGTCAAGCATTTTTTGTACAAAAATTAAACAAAAAAAGCCGTCTGAAAACGAACGTTGTGCCCGTTTTCAGACGGCTTGTTACTGCTCGGCTGATGAGTTTAATCAGTCTTGCAGTTTCGCCAATTGCGCCTGCACTTTGGCCATTTTGTCTGCCAATTCCGCCAATTCGGCGCGGTCTTTTTCCACCAGGTGCGCGGGGGCTTTGTCGGTGTAGCCGGGTTTGGAGAGTTTGGCGTTGAGCTTGTCCAGAGCTTTTTGCAGTTTTTCCGCTTCTTTGCCCAAGCGGGCGGTTTCGGCAGCTTTGTCGATTTCTACTTTCAACATCAGCCTTGCGCCGTTGCACACGGCGACGGGGGCGTCTTCGTTTTCGGGCAGCTTGCCGACGATGTTGGCTTCGGTGAGGCGGGTCATGGACGGCAGGTATTTGAGCAGGCCGGCCAGATCCGCGCTGCCTTCGACAAACAGCGGGGCTTTTACGTTCGGCGCGATGCCCATTTCGCCGCGCAGGTTGCGCACGGCGCCGATTAAGTCTTGCAGCGCGGCCATTTGGTCGAAGGCCGTCTGAACGATTTTTTCGTTATCGGCAACCGGCCAGGCGGCGAGCATGATGCTGTCGGTGGTTTTGGCGTTGGCCAGCGGCGCGACGGTCTGCCACAGCTCTTCGGTGATATAAGGCATAATCGGGTGCAGCAGGCGCAGGATGACTTCGAGCACGCGCACGAGGGTGCGGCGGGTGGTGCGCTGTGTGGTCGGGCAGCCGGTTTGCATTTGCACTTTGGCCAGCTCGATATACCAGTCGCAGAAGTCGTTCCACACGAATTCGTACAGGGTTTGCGCGGCGAGGTCGAAGCGGTAGGTGTCGAAGGCTTCGGTAACGGCGGCTTCGGTTTGCTGCAGGCGGCCGATAATCCATTGGTCGACGAAGGTGTAGGCCAGCGGCTGGGTTTCGTCTTGGCCGCAGTCTTTGTCTTCCACGTTCATCAGCACGAAGTTGGTGGCGTTCCACAATTTGTTGCAGAAATTGCGGTAGCCTTCGGCGCGTTTGAAGTCGAAGTTGATGCTGCGGCCGAGGCTGGCGTAGCTGGCCATGGTGAAGCGCAGCGCGTCGGCGCCGAATACGGGAATGCCTTCGGGGAAGAGTTTTTTGGTGGCTTCCACCACTTGCGGGGCTTTTTCGGGGCGGCGCAGGCCGGTGGTGCGTTTCACCAGCAGGCTTTCGAGGTCGATGCCGTCAATCAAATCCACGGGATCGATGACGTTGCCCTCGGATTTGGACATTTTTTTGCCTTCGTGGTCGCGCACCATGCCGTGGATGTACACGTCTTTAAACGGTACTTTGCCGGTGAAGTGGGTGGTCATCATAATCATGCGGGCGACCCAGAAGAAGATGATTTCGTAGCCGGTGACCAGTACATTGCTCGGCAGGAAGGCTTTGAGCTCGTCGGTTTCAGACGGCCAGCCCAAGGTGGAAAACGGTACGAGGGCGGAGGAGAACCAGGTGTCGAGTACGTCTTCGTCGCGGGTCAGGCCGCTTTTGCCCGCCAGTTTTTCGGCTTCGGCTTGGTTGCGGGCAACATAGACATGGCCTTGCTCGTCATACCAAGCGGGAATTTGGTGTCCCCACCACAGTTGGCGCGAGATGCACCAGTCTTGGATGTTGTTCATCCATTGGTTGTAGGTGTTGACCCAATTTTCGGGGATAAAGCGCACTGCGCCGCTATCGACGGCGTGTTTGGCTTTTTGCGCCAAGCTCATGCCTTTGAATTCGCTCTCCGGCTCGCCGCCGTCGGGCTTCGCGCTCATGGCGACGAACCATTGGCTGGTGAGCATGGGCTCGATGACGGAGCCGGTGCGGTCGCCTTTCGGGGTCATCAGTGTGTGCGGTTTGACTTCCGCCAGCAGGCCTTGCGCTTCCAAATCGGCCACCATTTGCTTGCGGGCGGCAAAGCGGTCTAAGCCCGCATAATCGATAGGCAGCGCGAAACCTTGTTGTGCTTCGCCTTTGAAGTTGAACACTTCGGCCTCGGCCAAGACTTTGGCTTCGAGGTCGAATACGTTAATCAGGCGGGTGTCGTGGCGTTTGCCGACTTCGTAGTCGTTGAAGTCGTGTGCGGGGGTGATTTTCACGCAGCCGGTGCCGAAATCTTTTTCCACATATTCGTCGGCAATCACGGGGATGGTGCGGCCGGTCAGCGGCAGCGTCAATTCTTTGCCGATTAAGTGGCGGTAACGCTCGTCTTCAGGGTTCACCGCTACGGCTACGTCGCCCAGCAGGGTTTCGGGGCGGGTGGTGGCGACAATCACAGCTTCCTCGGGATTGTCGGCCAGCGGGTAGCGGATATGCCACATCGAGCCTTGTTCTTCCACGCTTTCCACTTCCAAATCGGAAACGGCGGTGCCGAGCACGGGATCCCAGTTTACCAAACGCTTGCCGCGATAAATCAGCCCCTGCTCAAACAGGCGCACGAAGACTTCGGTGACGATTCCGGCGCGGGTGTCGTCCATGGTGAAATATTCGCGCGTCCAGTCGGCGGAGCAGCCCACGCGGCGCATTTGTTCGGTAATCGTGCCGCCGGAGATGTTTTTCCACTCCCACACTTTTTCCAAGAATTTTTCGCGTCCCAAATCGTGACGGGACACACCTTGCCCGCCCAGCTGGCGTTCCACCACAATCTGCGTGGCGATGCCGGCGTGGTCGGTGCCCGGAATCCATGCCGTGTTGCGTCCCTGCATGCGGTAGTAGCGGGTGAGGCCGTCCATAATCGTTTGGTTGAAGGCGTGGCCCATGTGCAGCGTGCCGGTCACGTTCGGCGGCGGCAGCTGGATGGAGAAGGATGCTTTGTCCAAGTCCATGTGCGGTTGGAAATAGCCTTTGCTTTCCCAGTTTTGATAATGCTTGTTTTCGATTTCGGCGGGATTGTATTTGTTTAGCATGATGTTTGACAGGTCGATAAGGTAATTGAAAAGTTTGTCGGCATTATAACGCAAAAAGGCCGTCTGAAACGCGGATAAAGTGGTTTCAAACAGCCAGTGATGCGCGGCTCGGCAGTGGATGCGGCCGGATTATTTTTTCTCGGCTTTGGCTTCTTTTTTCAGGGAAGCGTATAAATCGGGGTGGCGCTCTTTCAGCAGGGCGGCAACGGCCAAGTCGTCGCGGTTGACGGTAGCCAGGTCGATTTGCTCGACGTGCACCAAGCGCAGCAGCTCGCGCACGGGCTTGGGCATATTGCGGCCGGACTCATAGCGGGAGCCGCCGGATTGGGTCACGCCGACGCGGCTCCAGAATTCTATTTGATTTAACCCCAGCTTCTTGCGGATGTCGCGGATATTTTCGACTTTTTCAAACGATTTCATGGTATTCCTTCTAATGGTAAAGCTGTTTTGTGCGGCCGGATGTGTGGCGCCAACGGAAGCGCGTATGCTTATTTATAGCCTTTTTCTTAGAGTATAGGACAAATGTCTGCCGCGCGCCCTATACTAATCGGATTAGAAGGGTGTATATTCATTATGAATTTTCGTGTAATTTCATTATTTTCAATGATTTATGTGTATATATGATGGCTTGGTAGTCTTACTTTTACATAAGCAAACAATTTTTAATAATTGATGAATGAAAAAATTGCGGTGCAAAAGCGGTTTTTTCAGACGGCCTGATGCTTTTGGGGGAAAAGTTTCGATATGTCAAAGGGATAAGTGCGGGCGGATAAAGTCGGGCTTTTGTAGGGCGGCGTTGTTGTTTTGCGGGCGGGCGAAGAGGGCCGTCTGAAAATCAAGCTGT
>NZ_BCWL01000050.1 GCF_001592185.1 Bergeriella denitrificans NBRC 102155 | reverse complement strand
CATTCTGCTTTTTTTCCGCACACACTCCGCTCATGCCGAAAACATACCGCAAAACCGCCTGGGCCGTATTGGCCGCCCTGACCCTCTCCGCCTGCTCGCTGGTGAAATACCAGCCCGTTGCCGTCATCGACAAAATCGACCTGAACAAAGGCTACCGTTTGGAAAGCCAGCAGACCGCATGGGCAAAAGACGACACCCTCGTACTGCTGATGTTTTCCGGCGGCGGCACGCGCGCAGCAGCCTTGGGCTACGGCGTACTGGAACAGCTCAACCAGCATCAGGTCCATATCGGCGGGCAGCGCAAATCACTGATGGAAAACGTCGATATCGTCATCGGCGTGTCCGGCGGCTCGGTATTGGCCGCCTATTACGCCCTGCACGGTGCCGACACCATTCCGTCGTTTTACAAATACTTCCTGCGCCAAAACTTCCAGCGCATGGTGACCAAACAAGTTTTCTCCGCCGCCAACCTGCCGCGCCTGGCCTCGCCCGAATTCGGACGCGGCGACTTACTGCAGGAGCAGTTTGAAAACCAATTATTCGGCAAAGCCACATTCGAAGATTTGGAAAAACGCCGCAAAGGCCCGTTTGCCATCATCACCGCCACCGACATGGGCATCTCCGAGCAGCTGCAATTCACACAAGACCATTTCGACCCCATGTGCATCGACTTGGGCGACGTACCCATCGCCCGCGCAGTCGCCTCCTCCAGTGCCGTTCCCCTCGTATTCGCACCGCTCACCCTCAACAACAACGGCGGCAACTGCGGCTACACCCTGCCGCCCGATCTGGCCTCAGCCCTAAACAGCGGCACAGACGGCAAACAGCAAAGCAAAACCCACCGCGAAATCATCAAACGCTTCGAACAATACAACGACAGCGTCAAACGCCCCTACATCCACCTGCTCGACGGCGGCCTCACCGACAACCTCGGCATGCGCGTCGTATTGGACATCGTCGACATCGACTCCGGCCGGATGATGAAAAACCTGCAAGAAAAAGGCGTGCGCCGCATCGTCATCATCAATGTCAACGCACAAAACGAAATCAGCAAAGACATCGACCAAAGCGCCGAAGTACCCGGCTTACGGAGCGTCATGAGCGCCGTCATCGACATCCCGATCGACCGCTTCTCACAGCATACCCTGCGCGCCTTCCGCAGCTTTGCCGACAAATGGAACGAAGAACAAAACACCCTACCGAGCGACAAACGCATCAAACTCTCCTTCGTCAGCCTCAACCTGCGCGACCTGCCCGCAGGCAGCCTGCGCGAGACCGTATTAAACATCCCCACCAGCTTCTACCTCCCGCCGCAAGACGTAGACAGCCTGCGCACCGCCGCAGCCGAGCTGATGAAGCACTCCGGCGAATACCAAAAACTGCTGGGCGAACTCTCGGCACGCCCTAACACCGAAGCCCTGTTTACCGACTTACCCGACGAAACCGACCATAACGGGAAAAACGGGCAAACCTCCCAAACTTCTATACCCTTAAACACACCTTAATTCTGATAAAATAGCCGTTTCCCTATTTTTCAGACGGCAGGCCGTCTGAAAACACCGCAAACACCACCCCGCAAAACACACCATGAACAAAAACCAACCCGACACCCTCGCCATCGACCGCCCCGTCCTCATCCCGCCCGGCGGCCATAAAAAAGTCCTGCTGCATTCCTGCTGCGCACCGTGCAGCGGCGAAGTCATGGAAGCCATGCTGGCCAGCGGCATCGACTACACCATTTATTTCTACAACCCGAATATCCATCCCCACAAAGAATACATGCTGCGCAAAGAAGAAAACATGCGCTTTGCCGAGCAGTTCGGCATCCCCTTTATCGACAAAGACGACGATTACGAAAACGACCGCAAAGAATGGTTTGAAAAAGCCAAAGGCATGGAATTCGAGCCAGAGCGCGGCATCCGCTGCACCATGTGCTTCGACATGCGCTTCGAAAAAGCCGCACAATACGCCCACGAGCACGGCTTCCCCGTATTCACCAGCTCACTCGGCATTTCGCGCTGGAAAGACATGAAACAAATCAACGGCTGCGGCCACCGCGCCGCCGAGCCGTACGACGATGTGGTTTACTGGGATTTCAACTGGCGCAAAGGCGGCGGCAGCGCACGCATGATCGAAATCAGCAAACGCGAAAACTTCTACCAGCAGGAATACTGCGGCTGCGCCTATTCGCTGCGCGACACCAACGCCCACCGCAAATCGCAGGGCCGCATTCCGATTAAATTAGGCCGGCTGTATTACGGCGACGAATCCACCGTTTACGAACCGCAGCCGATTAAAATCGACAAATAACACAGGCCGTCTGAAACCGCTTCCCGTTTTTCAGACGGCTTTTTGCGCCAACCGCCCCGAGACCCGCCCGCCATGACCGCCACCGCCCGCCCGTTCGATCCCCTGACCGTACCCGTATCCGGCACCAACCTTATCGAAGCCTCCGCCGGTACGGGCAAAACCTACGGCATCGCCGCCCTGTTTACCCGCCTGATTGTTTTGGAACAGATGCCGGTAGAAAGCGTGCTGGTCGTTACCTTTACCAAAGCCGCCACCGCCGAGCTGAAAACCCGCCTGCGCGCGCGGCTCGACAATGTATTACAGGTTTTGGAACAGAGCGGCGGCGACCCGGAAGCAGCCGAAGCCTGCTGCGCGCGCGAATATCCCGGCGATGCCTTTCTGCCCGAGCTGCTGCGTCAGTCGCTGGCGCAGGAAGGCTGTGCGCGGCTGATTGTGCGCTTGAAAGCCGCCATCGGCCAGTTCGACAACGCCGCGATTTACACCATACACGGCTTCTGCCAGCGCATCCTGCGCGATTACGCCTTTCTCTGCCGCGCGCCTTTCGATGTAGAACTGGCCGAAGAAAGCCGCGAGCGCCTGCTGGTGCCCGCGCAGGATTTCTGGCGCAGCCGCATCAGCAATCAGGCCGACTTGGCGCGTTTGGTCTTCAAACACAGCCAAACCCCGCAGAAAATGCTGGGGCAAATCCAAAGTTTCATTAGCCGCCCGTATCTGGTTTTCAGACGGCCTAAAGCCGATTTGGCCGGCTCACGGCGGCGCGCCGAAGCCCGCTGGCAGGCCGTCCGCAGCCGCCTGCCCGAATTGGAAGCCGCATTCTGGCAGCTCCACCCCGCGCTCAACGGCAACAGCTACCGCAAAAACACCTTTGCCGCCCTGTTTGCCGAATTACACGCCGCCGGAGACGCACTGCCCGCCTACCACGACAAGCTGCCGATGCTGGCCGCCGACGCGCTGGCCGCCAAAGTCAAAAAAGGCCAAACGCCCGACGAACATACCATCGCCGCCCTGCAGCCGCTGGCCGACTTGGGCGAAGCGCTGGCCGCCGCCGCCGAAGCCGAACAAAATACCTTAACTTGCCTGCAGCTCGACCTGCTGGAATATGTCAACGCCGCGCTGGCGGAGCAGAAAAAATCCCGCCGCGAGCGCGGTTTCGACGATTTGCTGCTGGACGTACACGCCGCGCTCACCGATGCGCAATACGGCGGCGCACTGGCCGAAGCCGTCGCCCGCAACTGGCGCGTGGCGCTGATTGACGAGTTTCAAGACACCGACCCGCTGCAATATGAGATTTTCCGCCGGATGTTTATCGAGCAGGCGCGGCCGCTGTTTTTGGTGGGCGACCCCAAGCAGGCGATTTACAGCTTTCGCGGCGCGGATATTTACGCCTATCTGCAGGCCGCCGCCGATGCCGAATCGCGCTACACGCTGGCGGTCAACTACCGCAGCCACGCGAAGCTCGTCAACAGCATCGGCGCACTGTTCCGCCAAAAAACGCGGCCGTTTGTGCTGGCCGACATCGACTATGCCGACGTGGGCGCGGCGCGTCCGGCAAGCCGTCTGAATCCACCGCGCCCTGCCGTACAGGTGCGCTGGCTGCACGGCGGCAGCGGCGAGCCGGTGAACAAAGATATGCTGCGCCAGCACGCTGCCGACTGCTGCGCCGACGAAATCGCCGCCGCCTTAAACGAAGCCGCCGCAAGCCGTCTGAATTTCAAAGAGCGGCCGCTGCAATCGGGCGACATCGCCGTATTGGTCCGCACCCACAACGAAGGCAGCCTGGTCGCCAAAGCCCTGAAAGCGCGGCGCATCCAAAGCGTGCTGCTGCACCGCGAATCGGTGTTTGCCACGGAAGAAGCCGCCGCATTGGCCGCGCTGATCGGCTTCTGGCTCGACCCCGGGCAGACCGAAACGCTGCGTTTTGTCCTCGGCAGCATTGTGTTCCGCTACGATGCCGCGCAGCTTTACGCGCTCAACCGCGACGAATCCGCCCTGCTCGCCTGGATTGCCTCCGCCGCCGAAGCTGCCGATACTTGGCAGCAGCAGGGCTTTTACGCCGCCATGCAGGATTTTTCCGCCCGCCACGGCTTGGAAACCGGCCTGCTCGCCGACGGCTTGGAGCGCAGCCTGACCAACTACAACCAGCTGCTGGAGCTTTTGGCCGCCGAAGACGAGCAGAGCCACAGCCCCGCCGCGCTGCATCAATGGCTGCTGGCGCAAATCAGCCTGGCCGAAGGCGGCAGCGCGGGCGGCGAAAGCAATACCGTGCGCCTGGAGAGCGATGAAGCGCTGGTGAAAATCGTCACCATGCACGCATCCAAAGGCCTGCAATATCCCTTGGTGTATTGTCCTTTTGTTTGGGACGCTTCCGCCATCAAAGCGCAAGAATGGCAGATTTTGCACCGCCCCGGCCACATCACCGAGCTTTTGGCCGACCACCAGCTCGATGATGCCGACAAAATTCAGCTGGGCGATGAAGCCGCCGCCGAAAACCTGCGCCTGCTGTATGTCGCCCTCACCCGCGCCGAGGAGCAGCTGAATATCTATGCCGCCTACTGCGGCGACACCGCCGACAACACGTTTGCCTATCTGTTGGAAGGCCGCGCCGATGCCGACCGCGAAAGCGTCAAGGCCGCCTATAAAGAAAACAAAGCGCCGGAAGCCTTGCAGATGCTGAAACGCAACTGGCTGCGCTTTATCCAAGCGCAGCAGCAAGCCGATACCGAAATCGTGTTCACCGAAGAGACACCGCCCAAAGCGTTGGCCGACAACACGCGGCATATTCAGACGGCCTACCGCGCCGCCGACATTCCGCCGCGCCGCTTCGAGCTGATCCGCCACAGCAGCTTTACCGGTCTCAGCCGCAAGCTGAAAGCCGAAGACACGGCACACGAAGCCCTGCAGCCCGCGCTCGACCCCGGCGAAAGTGCATCGGATGCGCCGCTGCCGCCTGCCGCAGCCGCCAACGCGCCCTCAACGCCCGAGGGCATTCACACTTTTCCGCGCGGCACCCACGCCGGCGTGTGTCTGCACGAAATTTTGGAGCATTTCGATTTCCAAACGCCCGCCGCCGCGCAAAACCAAGCCGCCGCCGAAACCTTGAGCCGCTACGGTTTTGAGGAAAGTTGGCTGGATGCGGTAACGGATACGCTGGATGACTGCCGCCTCACGCCGCTCTCCGGCGCTTATGCGCTGGCCGACATCCCGCCGCGCAACCGCCTGGCGGAAATGGGCTTTACCCTGTATATGCAGGATTTCAGCCTGCCGCGCCTGCGCCGATGGTTTGCCCGCCCCGAGCACGGCCTGCCCGCCGAATGCGCCGATGCGGCAGAGCTTTTGGATTTCAAAACCCTGCACGGCTTTCTCAACGGCTTTATCGATATGGTGTGCCAAGACGCTGACGGGCGTGTTTGCGTCATCGACTACAAGTCCAACCATCTGGGCAACGACCGCAGCGCCTACAGCGTCGATGCAATGAACCATGCCGTTGCCCACCATCATTATTATCTGCAGGCCTTGATTTACGCCGTGGCCGTGGCCCGCCATTTCAAATTGCGCGGGCAGAGCCTGCCGGAAATTTCCATCCGCTACCTGTTCCTGCGTGGATTAGACGGCTCGGAAAACGGCGTGTGGCGCTGGGATATTCCGGCCGATGCGCTGGCCGAATGGGTGTAGCCATTGAAAAGCTGCTTTGCCCCATTCATCTTATCCAACTGTATAAAACCGCAATGAAAACCGCAATTTCGGCTATAATGCCCGCTGTTTGCAGAATCATCAGGCCGTCTGAAAATCCCCGCATCGTTTATTGACCCGATGCCGCACGATGTGTTCAGACGGCATTTTAAGGAAAACACCATGAGAAAACCGCAACGCGGCTACGCCCGCCAAGACCGTGTCAAAGAGCAGATTATGCGCGAGCTGGCCGAGCTGGTGCGCACCGGCCTGAAAGACCCGCGCGCCGGCTTTATCACCATCAACGAAGTGGAAGTCACCCGCGATTACAGCCACGCCACCGTGTTTTACACCGTGCTCGACGACCGCACCCGCGAGATTACCGAAGAGGCTTTGGATCACGCCAAAGGCCATCTGCGCAGCGAGCTGGCCAAGCGCATCAAACTCTTCAAAACGCCCGAGCTGCATTTCAAATACGACGAATCGTTGGAACGCGGCATGAGCATTTCCAGCCTCATCGACCAAGTGGCGGCGGAAAAGCCGGTGGAAGACTAAGCTCCGCTTTCCGCAAAGGCCGTCTGAATAAACCTGCGTTTTTCAGACGGCCTTCGCGCCGTTTCGCCTGGCAAAATGCGGCGCAAGCAAATTCAAATTCACAAGAAACCGTAACACGCAGGCCGTCTTTCACTCTGCGTACCGGCTATGCCTTACCCAAGCAGCCGCCCATCGGCGGCTTCTCTTGCAATACCATCAAAAGGAAAACGATAAACCAATGGCACACAAACACTCAATGCTCCCCATCTGGTCTGTCGCGCTGCCGCTGGCGGCGTGGGCGGGCTATTTTTTCGGTATCGACGGCACGCTGATGCAGCTTGTCGGCGGCGCATTATTAATCGGCAGCGTTTTGTCTGCGGTACACCATGCCGAAGTGGTGGCGCATAAAGTCGGCGAACCCTTCGGTACGATTATTCTGGCGCTGGCGATTACGGTATTGGAGGTCGGGCTGATTGTGTCGCTGATGGTGGCCGCAGGCGGCAATGCGCCGACGCTGGCGCGCGATACCGTGTTTGCGGCGATTATGCTGATTCTGACCGGCCTACTCGGCGGCAGCCTGCTCTTGGGCGGTTTCCGCCACCATGAGCAGTTTTTCGGCCAAAAATCGGTCAGTACCGCGCTGGTGACGCTGATTTCGATTTTGGTACTGACTTTGGTGCTGCCGAACTTTACCACGTCCACGGTGGAAGGGACGTACAGCGACAGCCAGCTGGTGTTTGTCGCCGTGGCCTCGCTGGTGCTGTATTGTTCGTTTATCGCCATGCAGACCGTGCGCCACCGCGATTACTTCCTGGCCGATGACGATGACGAAAGCCATCACGCCGGGCCGCCCTCTCTTGCCGTGGCCGCGACTTCCCTGCTCTTGCTGGTGGTGTGTCTGGGCATTGTGATTCTGCTGGCCAAGGCGCTTTCTCCCGCCATCGAAGGCATGGTGGCCGCCGTCGGCGCGCCGCCGTCTCTGGTCGGTGTGATTATCGCCGCCGTGGTATTGATGCCCGAAGGCTTGGCCGCGCTCACCGCCGCCCACCGCAACCGCCTCCAAACCAGCGTCAACCTCGCGCTCGGCTCCGCTTTGGCCAGTATCGGCCTGACCATTCCCGCGGTGGCCATCGTCTGCCTGATTTACGATATCGACGTGGTGTTGGGTTTGGATACGAAATCCATGATTTTGTTGGGCTTGAGTACGTTTACCGTCATGCTTTCGCTCAACCAGGGCCGCAGCAATATGCTTTACGGCATTGTTTTGCTGGTGAACCTGGCCGCGTATATTTTTACGATTATCGTGCCTTAACCACAAGGCAAGCCGTCTGAATATCCCACCGTTTTTCAGACAGCCTGAGACCTTTGCAAAAAAGTTTGGGCTTCCGGTGACGTCATTAGCTGCGCAAGTCCGCTTCCCCCGCGCAGGCGGGGGAAGCGGACTTGCGCAGCTAATGACGGTAGAGAGGTTTTCAACGTATTTTTTGGAATTTTGCAACGGTCTCGGCCTAATCACTTTCGGACTTCCCATATGACCCGACCAACCAAACGCGCCGTCAACGGCGTGCTGCTGCTCGACAAGCCGCTCAATCTTTCCAGCAATACCGCGCTGCAAAAAGCCCGCCGCCTTTACCGCGCCGAAAAAGCGGGGCATACGGGCGTGCTCGATCCGCTGGCGACCGGCCTGTTGCCCGTCTGCTTCGGCGAAGCCACCAAATTCGCACAATACCTGCTGGATGCCGACAAGGCTTATACCGCCGCGATGAAGCTGGGCGAGGCCAGCAGCACCGGCGATGCGGAAGGCGAAATCGTCGCCACCGCCCGCGCCGACATCAGCCGCGAAGAATTTCAGACGGCCTGCGCCGCGCTGACGGGCAACATCCGCCAAGTGCCGCCGATGTTTTCCGCGTTGAAACACGAAGGCAAACCGCTTTACGAATACGCGCGCCAAGGTATCGTCATCGAACGCAAGCCGCGCGACATCACCATTTATTCGATTGATATTGTCCGGTTCGACGCGCCCGAAGCCGTGATTGACGTGCGCTGCAGCAAGGGCACGTATATCCGCACCCTCGGCGAAGACATCGCCAAACACATGGGCACGTTCGCCCACCTCACCGCGCTGCGCCGCACCGAAACCGCCGGTTTCCATATCGGCCAAACGCATACTTTGGACGCGCTGGAAACCTTAGACGAAGCCGGGCGCGACGCGCTCCTGCTGCCCTGCGACGTATTGGTGCGGCATTTGCCCGAGCTGGTGTTGAACGATAAAGCCGTGGACATGTTGAAATTCGGCCAACGGCCGCAATTTAAGGCGGACATCGCGGCCGATGCGCCCATCCGCATTTATACGGAAAACGGCGGATTTGTCGGCCTGGTGGAATACCAAAAAGACATAGGCCGTCTGAAAGCCCTGCGGCTGATGAATACCGCGCGCTGAGCCTGCCCCTGCCGTCTGAAAACCACATTTTTCAGACGGCTTGCCGCCCCCGCGCGGCCATATCGACCTGTCGGATAAGTTGTGAAATAATCCCCTACATGAAGAAACTGACGACTCAAAATCTCCATTCGGTTTTAAACGAGCATATCGGCGAAGCAGATTTCGTATCCGTACTCAACGCCCTTATCCGCTTTTTACGCGCCGGCGGCCGGAAAAACGCCGCCGCCCGCTTCGACCATATTCTCCACACCTTCAAGCAGGACGAAGCGCTTTGCCGCCGCTTCAGCGAGCGCTTTTACCGCTGGATGACCCAAATCCACGTTTACCCCGCCTTAATCAAACTCGGTATCTTCTCGCGCAACAGCTTCGGCCGCGAGATGATAGACCGCATTTACGAGCGCTTCAGCCCTTCGTATAAAGATTTGAACAACTTATTGGAAGTGTTCCTTTACCTGTTCAATTCCCAATACGACGACCGCTGGCTCTCCACCATCAGCCTGCGCCAATGGCTGAATTTTTACGAACTCATCCAGCGCCACACCGCCGAGCCTGTTTTGCAGACGGCCTCGCGCCAGCTGAGCGAATCCCGCATCCGCGCCATTGAAATTCTCGCCATCTGGGTGGCTTCCGAAGCCCTGCAGCCCGAATTTATCCGCCTTGCACCCAAGCTGCTTGAAGCAGATTCCGCCTTTGTCGGTCTGCAGCGCGAAACCGCCAAGCTTGTCGAATACTACCGCGACGGCGGCCAAAGCTACGACACCGCGCATCTGGAAGTAATGTTCGACCAATGCCATACCCAAGTCGTCTATCTGCGCCGCCGAGGCACCGGCGCCGGCTCCGGCTCGTCCATACAGGTTGCCCACCTGCTCGAGCGCCTGCAGCAGACCTTAGGCCGTCTGAAACTGCTCATCGACCTGCAAACCCAGCAGGAAAACAGCAACCGCCTGGTGATTAAGCTGATGAACTCCATGATTTACGCCGCCGTGGAGCAATACAGCACCCAGCATCTGCGTAAAAGCAGCATCCGCATGCTCACCCGCAGCATCACTGAAAATACCAGCAACCACGGCGAACACTACATCACCCGCAACCGCAAAGAATACCTGAATATGCTGTATTCAGCGGCGGGCGGCGGCGTGGTCATCGCCCTGATGGCCCTGCATAAAATCCACATCACCGGCCTCGGTCTCGGCGAATTTGCCACCGCATTCCTCTCCGGCCTCAACTACGGTCTGGGCTTTATGCTGATTCACATTCTGCACTTCACCGTCGCCACCAAGCAGCCCGCCATGACCGCCGCCAGCTTTGCCGAGCAGGTCGAACTCAACGAGCGCGGCCGCGCGGTGGACAACAAACTGGCCAAGCTGCTGATTGACGTATGCCGCTCGCAAAGCGTCGCCGTATTCGGCAACGTCGGCGTGGCCGTATTGCTGGCCGGCATCATCGCCGCCAGCTACGCGCTGCAAACCGGCCATCCGCTGCTCGATGCCGAAAGCACCGCTTACCAGTTCAAATCCATAGACGTGTTTACCCAACCCACGCTCTGGTATGCCGCCATCGCCGGCGTGTGGCTCTTCTGCTCGGGCATTATCGCCGGCTTTTTCGACAACCGCGCCGACTATCTCGACCTGCGCCGCCGCTTAACCATCAACCCCCTGCTGCGCCGCCTGCTGCCGGCCAAAGCCCGCAGCCGCTTCGCCGTTTACCTGCACCAGCATTACGGCTCCCTGATGGGCAACTTCATCTTCGGCATGCTGCTCGGCCTGACCGGCTTTTTCGGCCACCTGCTCGACTTGCCGCTGGACATCCGCCACGTTGCCTTCTCTTCCGCCAACCTCGGCTATGCCGCCATCAGCGGCGAAGTCGGCGTGATTGCCTTTATGTACGGCATGTTCGGCGTACTCGCCATCGGCACCGCCAACCTGCTTGTCAGCTTCACCCTCGCCCTCTTCGTCGCCCTGCGCTCGCGCGGCACGCGCCTGGGCAGCCTGAGCAATATTTTGAAAAGCATCTGGCTGCAGGTGAAAACCAATCCTTTACAGCTGGTTTACCCCCCGCAGCCCGAAAAAGCCGAAGACAAAAACCCGGGCGAGCAGAAGCCGCAATAAGCCGTGCGGCAGCAAGCGGAATATCTGTCGCCCAAATCATTTGGCTAGAAAAAAGCCGTCTGAAAATCTGCATTTTCAGACGGCTTTTTTTCCCTTAAACTGCACTACGAATTTATAGTCAATTCAAAACAAAATGATACATTCAA
>NZ_BCWL01000049.1 GCF_001592185.1 Bergeriella denitrificans NBRC 102155 | reverse complement strand
CCTTGTCTCAATCTAAAGTGAAACGACTATAAAAAGCCGTCTGAAAATCCCGAATTTTCAGACGGCTTTTTAATGGGCAAATCAAGCGTTTACCTGCCAGATGGCTTCCACGCTCTGCTTGAGCAGCTGCAGGTCGGGGTGTTCTTCGTATTCGTCGGCGTAAATGAAATACAGCGGCATACTTTGGCGGTATTCTTCGATAAGCGCGACCGGGCGGCCGTCGCGGATGGCGGATTCGGCTTTGCTGCCGGGTACCATGGCGATGCCGATGCCACCGGCGACCAGATCGATAATGGTTTGGGGGTAGTCGCATAAGATTTGGCGTTTGGGCGCGAGGCGGTGGGCGTGCCAGAACTGCTGCAGGTTTTTATAGCTGCCGGAAATGCCCGACATTTCTATCCAGGTATAGTCTTCCAAGCCTTGGGGCAGGTTGCGGTGCAGGGTTTCGTATGCGTGCTGCGGGCAGATAAGCGAATAGGTGATGTTTTGGAGAAACAGGCTGCGGATGCCGCGCTGGCGGATATCGCCGAGATAAAAGCCGCCGTGCAGGGCTTTGTCTTGGATGCGGGTGAGGATTTCGCCGCTCATGCCGTATTGGATATGCAGGCGGGTTTGCGGCGCGGTGCGGGTGATGTGGGCGGTCAGCGCGGTCAGTTTGTCGGCATCGACGGGGTGAATCAGGCCGAGCGCGGTTTCTTCGGTGTAGCGGCTGGAAAGGGTTTTGGCGAAGTGTTCCAGCTTGTGCTTGTGGCGCAGCAGCGCTTCGGCTTCGGGCAGGAGGATTTCGCCGGCGCGGGTCAGGGTCATGCCGTTGCTGCCGCGGTGAAACAGGGCTGTGCCCAAGTTGTTTTCGATGGCTTTGATTTGGGCGGATACGGCGGGCTGGGAGAGAAACAGGCGCTCGGCGGCCTGGGTGAGGTTGCCGTGGTGGGCCACGGTAACGAAAGATTTCAGCTGGTTGATGTCCATTTGTAGAGTATTGTTTAATCGTTATTCTGATATTGGGTTTTTAACATGATTTAGACTGTATTGACAATTTGTTTGTAAAAGAAAGTGTTGCGTAAAGCGTGGCGAAATTGGATTACATGAGGAGATAAAACAGGGGCGGTTTAAGGGAAGCGCTTGGTATGGTTTGTTTTTACGATATGGTTGGTTTCTGGTCGGCGGGATTGTGCGGCAGCGGGTGCGGATAAAGCCGTCTGAAAAATCGTAAAGATAGGAAAAGATTTTGTTAGTCAAATAATTGCGCGCAGCCATCAGAAAAACAAATCTGTGCTATCAGAAAATAAGATTTGTCGCTTTTTCAGACGGCCTTTAAAGTGGTTTTATCCATAAAGGTTTAACGGCTCAGAGAAGAAAAGAGGAGTGTGAAATGGACCTGGACAAGCAAACGGCACGCAAGGTGCTGGAAAATGCCGAATTTCAAAAAATGGCCCGTCAGAAAGCGATGCTGGGCTGGGGATTTTCGGCGGTGGTGTTTTTCATGTATGTGGCCTTTATCTGGGTCATCGGCAGCAGCCCGGAATTGCTGAAAATGCCGGTTTCTTCAGACGGCATTACCACTTGGGGCATTTATATCGGCGTATTTGTGATTGTGTTTTCCTTTGTCACAACCGGCATTTACGTCCGCATTGCCAACGGTAAGTTTGAAAAAATGACCCAAGAGGTTGTGAACAGCGTGAAAGGGGAAAAATAATGAAACGGTTCGACAAATGGCTGGCGGCGCTGCTGCCGCTGGCGGCTTCCGGGCTGGCAGCTGCCGACGCGCTGACCGGTGATGTGGAGAAGCAGCCGCTGAATATTTCGGCGATTGTGATGTTTTTGATTTTTGTGGCGTTTACGCTCGGCATTACGGTGTGGGCTTCCAAGCAGAATAAGTCCACCAAAGATTATTATACGGCGGGCGGCGGCATTTCCGGCTTTCAAAACGGCCTGGCGATTGCGGGCGATTATATGTCGGCAGCATCATTTTTGGGCATTTCGGCCATGGTGTTCACCCGCGGCTATGACGGCCTGATTTATTCGACGGGCTTCTTGGTCGGCTGGCCGATTGTGCTGTTTTTGGTGGCCGAGCGCCTGCGTAACTTGGGCAAATTCACGTTTTCCGATGTGGCGGCCTACCGCCTGCAGCAAGCGCCCGTGCGCCTCTTCGCGGCTTCCGGCTCGATTTTGGTGGTGATTTTCTACCTGATTGCCCAAATGGTGGGCGCGGGCAAGCTGATTCAGCTGCTTTTCGGTATGGAATATATGTATGCCGTGGTTTTGGTCGGCGTATTGATGGTGTGCTATGTGTTGTTCGGCGGTATGCTGGCGACGACTTGGGTGCAGATTATCAAGGCGGTGATGCTGCTTTCCGGCGCGAGCTTTATGGCGTTTATGATTTTGAAAAACGCGGGTTTCAGCTTTGAAACCATGTTCCGCCAGGCCACCGACATCCACGAAAAAGGCATCGACATTCTCGGCCCGGGCGGCTTGGTGCAAAACCCGATTGACGCGCTCTCGCTGGGCTTGGCGCTGATGTTCGGTACGGCCGGCCTGCCGCACATCCTGATGCGTTTCTTTACCGTACCCGATGCCAAAGAAGCACGTAAATCGGTTTTTGTGGCCACCGGCTTTATCGGCTACTTCTATCTTTTGACCTTTATTATCGGCTTCGGCGCGGTGATTTTTGTCACCAAAGACAATCCGCATTTCTTTACCGAAATGTTGAAAGACGGCAAAACCGTTTATGAAATGGTCGGCGGCAGCAATATGGCGGCCATCCACTTGTCGGAAGCTTTGGGCGGTGATTTGTTCCTGGGCTTTATCTCTGCCGTGGCCTTTGCAACGATTTTGGCCGTGGTGGCGGGCTTGGCGCTCTCGGGCGCATCCGCAGTCAGCCATGATATTTACGCCTCCGTAATCCGCAAGGGTAAGGCGCTGCCGAAAGAAGAGCTGCGCGTATCGAAGCTCACCACGCTGACTTTGGGCGTATTGGCCATCTTGTTCGGCGTGGCCTTTGAAAACCAAAACGTTGCCTTTATGGTCGGCCTGGCGTTCTCGATTGCCGCATCGGCCAACTTCCCGGTATTGATGCTGTCGATGTTCTGGAAGGGTTTGACCACCAAAGGCGCGGTTATCGGCGGCTTCACCGGTTTGGCGCTGGCGCTGGGCTTGATTGTGCTGGGGCCGACCGTATGGGTGAGCGTATTGGGCAATGCGGAAGCGGTGTTCCCTTATGCCAACCCGGCCATCTTCAGTATCCCTGCCGCATTTATCGTGAGCTGGCTGGTTTCGCTGATGGATAAATCGGAGCAGGCGCAGCGCGACAAAGAGGGTTTTGAAGCACAATATGTCCGCTCCATGACCGGTATCGGTGCGGCGGAAGCATCCGACCACTAAACGCTGAAACGCAATACAGCAAAAGCCGTCTGAAAACGCAGGTTTTCAGACGGCTTTTTTGTGTGGAAACGCCGTAGGAAATAGGTGCGGCTGGAGAGCGGCTTACAGATATTTCCGCATCAGCTCGCATTTGACTTTGACATCCTGATTGAGCGGCAGCACCGCTTCGCATAAAGATTCGTAGCCGTTGAGATGGTAAAAGGGAATGGAGTTGAGCGAGGCATACAGCTTCAGGAAACACAGCCCTTTGGACGCGGCCAGAGCTTCCGCGCGCCGCAGCAGCGCCGTGCCCAGGCCCTGATTGTGAAACAGGGGATGCACATACAGCGCGTCGAGCTGCGCTTCTTTGAAATCCACTTGGAAAAAGCCCTGTATCGCGCCTTTGTATTCAATCACCCACAGCGCTTTGCTGCTGTCGTTGATGGTGGCGCGGTAGCTTTCCATATCCAGCAGCGCCTCCCATGCCTGCAACACGCGCTCATTGTAGCTGCGGATGCAGGTGTATTGCACGGCGTGCAGGTGGGCGTTGTGGATAAAGCGGCAGTCGTTTTCGGTGGCCGGGCGGAGAATGGTCAGCAGGCTCATGGTCGTCAGGTCGGAAGCGTTTTCAGACGGCATGGCCGTCTGAAAAACGGTAATCAGGAAAAAGCGTATCGGCAGATGTCTGCCCGAGCATTACAGCTTGCCGTGTAAATCTGCCGCTTTGGCAAACGCCGCATCGGCATCGTGCGCCAGGGTGACGAAATGCCCCATTTTGCGGCCTTTGCGGGCGGCTTTTTTGCCGTAAAGGTGCAGGAAAGACGCGGTATCGCTTTGCAGCGGCAGCCAATCCGGTTCGCCGCCGTCTTCCTGCCACACATCGCCCAAAATATTCGCCATGCAGCAGGCCGAAAGCAGGCGGGTGTCGGCGGGCGGCAGGTGGCACATAATGCGCACCTGCTGCTGGAACTGGCTGGCGGCGCAGGCATCGATGGTGTGGTGGCCGGAATTGTGCGGGCGCGGCGCGATTTCGTTCACCACCAATTCATGCGTGTCGCCGACCACAAACATTTCTACCGCCAACACGCCGACATAATCCAGCTCATCAGCCAAACGCCGCGCCATCTGCCGCGCCTGCTGCTGGATGTCTTGCGGCAGGCGGGCGGGTACGATGGAATAGGCCAGAATGCCGTTTTCATGGATATTTTCGGCCGGATCGAACGTCTGCACATTATCGGAATTCAAGCGGCATACGATGACCGAAATCTCGCCGCGCAAATCCACCATTTTTTCCAACACGCAATCCACACCGCCGTGCGCTGCAAACGCGGTCTGCAATTCTTCCAGCGTTTTCACGCGGATTTGACCCTTGCCGTCGTAACCCAGCGTGGCGGTTTTCAAAATGCCCGGCAAAAATTCTGCGCTTGCTTCGGTAATGTCTTCCGCTTTGCAGACGGCCTGATACGGCGCGGTCTGCAAACCGGCTTTGCGTATCCACGCCTTTTCCTGAATGCGGTTTTGCGCGATGGCCACGCAATCACCGCTCGGCGATACAGTAGTGCGCCGTGCCAAAAAGCGCATGGCATCGGCATTGACGTTTTCAAACTCAGTCGTCACCGCCGCGCATTGCGCCAATTCGTTTAAGGCCGCTTCATCGTCAAACGCCGCGCACAAATGGCGGTCGGCAAATTCCGCCGCCGGCGCGTTCGGATCGGGATCGAGTACGGTTACTTTGTAACCCATGTTTTTCGCGGCCACAGTAAACATACGGCCGAGCTGGCCGCCGCCGAGAATACCGAGCATGGAAGGAGGGAGGATGGGGGTGTTTTGCATGGTTTTGTTTATTTTAAAGTTGGGGCCGTCTGAAAACGGCAGGTATTTATAAATCTTGTGTATCTGATTGTAATGGCATTTCAGCGACTGAAAATCACCAGATTTTCGTCATTCCCGCGCAGGCGGGAATCCAGAAGCTGATTGCTTCAGAAACCTGTCCAAAATTGCAGCAGCACAACGTTCTGGATTCCCGCCTGCGCGGGAATGACGAATCCTTGCGGATTCTGTCTGCCTAAAATTTCAATGTTGCAGATGGGTGCTTATACTTTGTGGAAAGAGTCAGGAAAACAGATAAGGCTTTTCTATTCTCCAATTATTTCTGCCCATAAATCCCGCCAATTCGGATTATTTTCTTCAATCAGGCGTAATTTCCAATTTCTCTGCCATTTTTTTAACTGTTTTTCACGGGTAATGGCGCTTTCCATTGTGGCATGCAACTCATACCAAACCAATAAAATCACATCATAGCGTTCGGTAAAACTTTGAACCTGATGATTTTTATGTTGATAAATCCGCTTAATCAAATCAGAGGTCACGCCGATATAAAGCGTGCCATTACGCCGGCTGGCGAGAATATAAACGGCAGGTTGCATGGTTTTCATTGTTTACCGATAAACAGCTGGAATTTGATAGCTGATATTTGTATTCCGAAATTGCGGCAGCACACCACAACGTTCTGGATTCCCGCCTGCGCGGGGGGAGCGTAGCGGACTTGCAAAGCTAATGACGAATCCTTGCGGATTCTGTCTGCCGGAAGAGGTTCTCAGATGTAAGCTTGTTGCCGGGCTGAACGGCCAATGCCATATAAGATTTCAGCCGTAAAACGAACCTGCGCTTACTTATCCAACCCTTCCTGCACCATCTGCGCCGCCCGCACGACCGCGCGGGCTTTGTTTTGCGTTTCGTTCCATTCGGCCTGCGGGTCGGAGTCGGCTACGACGCCGGCGCCGCTTTGCACATAGAGCGTGCCGTTTTTAATCACGGCGGTGCGGATGGCGATGGCCAAGTCCATATCGTTGTTGAAGCTCCATACGCCGACGGCGCCGCCGTAGATGCCGCGTTTACTCGGCTCGATTTCTTCGATGATTTCCATCGCGCGCACTTTCGGCGCGCCGGAGAGTGTGCCGGCGGGGAAGGTGGCGGCGAGTATGTCCATATTCGATACGCCGTTTTTCAGACGGCCTTCGACGTTGGAGACGATGTGCATCACATGGGAATATTTTTCCACCACCATTTTGTCGGTGACTTTGACTTGGCCGGTTTCGCTGATGCGGCCGACGTCGTTGCGGCCTAAGTCAATCAGCATCACGTGTTCGGCGATTTCTTTGGCATCGCTGAGCAAATCCTGCTCGTTGGCGGCATCTTCGGCCGGCGTTTGGCCGCGCAGGCGGGTGCCGGCGATGGGGCGCACGATAACGTTGTCGCGCTCGCGGCGCACGAGGATTTCGGGCGACGAGCCGACGATGTGGAAATCGTCGAAATCGTAGTAAAACATATACGGCGAGGGGTTGAGCGTGCGCAGGGCGCGGTAGAGCGCCAGCGGGCTGTCGGTATAGGGCATGCTCATGCGCTGGCTGGGTACGACCTGCATACAGTCGCCGGCGAAAATATAGTCTTTGATTTTGTCCACGCAGGCTTTAAACGGGGCTTCGCCGAATTCGCTGGCCGCTTCGGTGCGCGGGCTGCCCAGCGAAAGGGGGATGGCGCAGCTTTGGCGCAGCTGGGTGCGTAAGTCTTCGAGGCGTTCGCGCGCCTGCTCGTAGCCGTCGGGCAGGCGCGGGTCGGCATAGACGATTAAGTGGATTTTGCCGGATAAGTTGTCGATTACGGCCAATTCCTGCGACAGCATCAGGAAAATATCGGGCGTGCCCAGCGGGTCGGCTTTGGCCTGGTTTTTGAGGCGGTGGGCGAAATGCTCGAAATGGTAGATGGATTCGTAGCCGAAATAGCCGACCAGGCCGCCGGTAAAGCGCGGCAGGCCGGGGATGTCCGGTGTTTTGAAACGTGTGTGGAAGGCTTCGATAAAGGGCAGCGGGTTGCCGTCGTATTGCTCGGTGAGCCTGCCGTTTTGATAAACGTCAACGTGCTTGCCGGAGGCTTTGAGCAGGGTGTGGCAGGGCAGGCCGATAAAGGAATAGCGGCCGAAGCGCTCGCCGCCGACCACGGATTCCAAAAGATAGGTATAAGGCTTGTTGGCCAGCTTGAGATAAAGGGAGAGCGGGGTATCCAAATCCGCCAATAATTCCTGAACCAGCGGAATGCGGTTGTAGCCTTGCTCGGCCTGTGCTTGGTATTCTTGCTTGCTGATCATTTTTTCAGACGGCCTCCGATGGCGCAGGAAATGTTAAATAGCGTGAAGATTATAGCAGTTTTCTGATGAAAATCCAGAACTTCAAGCCGTCTGAAAACGGAGACGCTGCGTTTTCAGACGGCCTGGGGGCGCGCTTATTCGGGGCGGAAATTGGCGGCTTCGGCCAATTTGCGGCGGCGCGTGCGTTTCCACAGAAAAGTGTAGCCGAGCAATACGGGCAGCGCGGCCCAAATGCCTTTAAACGTCCAACCCGCATACCAGGGCATTTCGGCTTGTGCGGCTGCGGCGGCAGGCAGGTCTTTCACGGCATACCAATCCGCCAGCGGCCACCAGCAGGCGGCCAGCGCGCCCAGGAAAAACGGCCAAATCAGGCGGCTGAGATTGCGCTGCCACAGCAGAAAGCAGACGGCCGCCCAAGCCAGCGTCAGGCCGGTAATCAGGAAAACCGTGGCGGCATCCGCGCCGAGCGAGGCGGCGCCGAAGTAGGTCAGCGCGACCCACAATAAGGCCAATACCAATACGATAAGCTCTTCCGGGCGTTTGAACATACGTGCTCCTGCAGATGGAATGACGAGCCGATACTATACCGTAAAAAGTGCCTGCTGGATATGGCGGGCGCGGCATCAGGCCGTCTGAAAAATGGCGTATAATATCCGCCCGTACCCAAAGGCAGACATCATGGCTTATTCTCCCTATCCATTGCTGGAGCGCGCGCTGCTTTCGCCGGATGCCGACGAAAAATGCGGGCTGACCGACGAACTTTATGCCGCCGTACACAATACGGAGCTGAGCGCCGCAGGCGCGGCTGCGCCTTTGGATTTCCGCAGCGCGGGGCGGCCGCAGAAGCCGCTGCTGGTGGCGCCCGCGCAGGTCACGCCGCGCAAAATGAATACGCAGGAAGGCTATGCGGCCATGCTGCACGCCATCTGCCATATCGAGTTTAACGCCGTCAACCTCGCGCTCGATGCCGCCTACCGATTCCGCAACCTGCCGCAAGCCTTTACGCAAGACTGGATACGCGTGGCCAAAGAAGAGGTGTACCACTTCCGGCTGATGCGGGCGCGCCTGCGTCATTTCGGCTTCGACTACGGCGATTTCGAGGCGCACGGGCATTTGTGGGACATGGCCTACAAAACCGCGTTCGACCCGCTGCTGCGTATGGCGCTGGTGCCGCGCGTGTTGGAAGCGCGGGGTTTGGACGTGACCCCCGCCATCCGCGCCAAAGTCGCGCAGCGCGGCGATACGGAAACCTGCGACGTATTGGACATCATTTACCGCGACGAAGTCGGCCATGTCCGCATCGGCAACCATTGGTACCGCCACCTGTGCGAACAGCGCGGCCTGGCGCCGGAAGCCCTGTTCCGCACCTTGATTGCCCGCTACGATATGTTTATTTTCCGGGGCTACGTCAATATCGAAGCCCGTGAGCGGGCAGGGTTCAGCCGCTTCGAGATGGAGATGCTGGAAGACTTTGAAAAAAGCATGAAAGCCGCCCGCTAGCCTGCACAGGCCGTCTGAAAACGGCCGCTTTGAGCGGATTGGCCGCAACCGGACATTTTTCAGACGGCATTCCCTGCCGCATCTGTTTAAAAATTAAGAAAAGGAACACCATGATTCAAGCCGTATTATTCGATCTCGACGGCACGCTGGCCGATACCGCCCTCGACTTGGGCGGCGCACTCAATGCGCTGCTGCGCCGCCGGGGTTATCCCGAAAAAAGCATGAGCGACATCCGCCCCCACGCCAGCCACGGCGCCAACGGCCTGCTGAAAATCGGTGCGGGCATCACGCCGGAGCACCCCGAACACGCCGAATGGCGGCAGGAATATCTGGCGGAATACGACCGCCGCTATGCCGACGAAACCGTTTTGTTCGACGGCATCAACGCGCTCCTGCTCGAGCTGGACGCACGCGGCCTGAAGTGGGGCATCATCACCAACAAGCCCGCACGCTTTACCGATAAGCTCGTGCCCCGCCTCGGTTTTGCCGTGCCGCCTGCCGTGGTGGTCAGCGGCGACACCTGCGGCGAAGCCAAACCCAGCGTTAAACCCATGCACCACGCCTGCGCCCAAATCGGCGTAGCCCCCGAAGCATGCCTGTATTTGGGCGATGCCGAACGCGATATGCTGGCGGCCAAAAATGCCGGTATGCAGGCCGTATTGGTCGATTGGGGCTATATCTCCGATGAAGACCGCACCGAAGAATGGCTGCAGGATTGGCGCATCGCGAAGCCTGCAGACCTGTTGGATTTGCTGTAAGCAGATTTTTCCGTAACCCGCCGGCTTTCAGGCGGGGTGTGCCTGTTTATCGTTTAAGGAACTATTGCCCACGGCCGGTAAGCGATGATGAGTCATACCGTAGAATGACTAAAAGCCGTCTGAAAACATACAATACATAAGCAGCATATAAAAGATTTATGGCGGATACCGACAAGCCCTGCGGATTTTTGGTAGAATGTCGGGCGTTGTTTTATTAACTTGTTTCGGACGGCATATTTCGAGCCGCCGTCTGCCCCTTTAGGAGTATCTTAAATGACCCAGAAGCTGATTTTGGTTTTGAATTGCGGCAGTTCTTCTTTGAAAGGCGCCGTATTGGACAACGACAGTGGCGAAGTGCTGCTGAGCTGCCTGGCGGAAAAACTCAATCTGCCCGACGCATACATCACGTTCAAAGCCAACGGTGAAAAACACAAAGTCGAGCTGACCGCCAACCCCGACCACACCGGCGCAGTCGGCGCGATGCTGGAGGAACTGAAAGCGCGCGGTCTGGAAAGCCAAATCGCCGCCATCGGCCACCGCGTTGTCAGCGGCGGCGAAGTATACAGCGAATCGATTCTGATTACCGAAGAAGTGATTGCCGGCATCGAAAAATGCATCCCGCTGGCGCCGCTGCACAACCCGGCCAACCTGCTGGGCATCCGCGCCGCGCAAAACATCTTCAAAGGCCTGCCGAACGTCGCCGTATTCGATACCGCGTTCCACCAAAGCATCCCCGAGCACGCCTACACCTACGCCGTGCCGCGCGAATACTACCGCAAATTCGGCCTGCGCCGTTACGGTTTCCACGGCACCAGCTACCGCTTTGTCGCCGACGAAGCCGCACGCTTCCTGGGCAAAGACAAAAAAGACCTGCGTATGGTGATTGCCCACTTGGGTAACGGCGCGTCTATCGCCGCCGTTGCCAACGGCGTCTGCCAAGATACCAGCATGGGTCTGACCCCGCTGGAAGGTCTGGTAATGGGTACGCGCAGCGGCGATGTTGATCCGAGCATCTTCTCGTTCCTGGCCGAGAACGCCAATATGAGCATCGCCCAAGTGACTGATATGCTGAACAAAAAATCCGGCCTGCTGGGTATTTCCGAGCTGTCCAGCGACTGCCGCACCATTGAAGAAGAAGCGGCCAAGGGCCACGAAGGCGCGAAACTGGCGCTGGAAGTCTTCGTTTACCGCCTGGCTAAATACATCGGCAGCATGGCCGTAGCCGCCGGCGGCATGGACGCGCTGGTGTTCACCGGCGGTATCGGCGAAAACTCCGATATCATCCGCGGCAAAGTATTGGCCTACCTGGGCTTCTTGGGTCTGACCGAAGACAAAGACGCCAACCTGGCCGCCCGTTTCGGTAACGCCGGTGTGATTACCACCGCCGACAGCCGCGCACAAGCCGTGGTGATTCCGACCAACGAAGAGTTGATGATTGCACAAGATACCGCACGCCTGAGCGGCCTGTAAGATTATCATCTGCCGCATCAAGCGGCAAAGCCGTCTGAAAAATGGATTTTTTCAGACGGCTTTTTTATTTGTCTATTTGTTTG